>JBOGVL010000006.1:0-23987 GCA_050692535.1 Actinomycetota bacterium
GGAGCGGGTGGTCGACGTGACGACGGAATCGGCGCCGGCGAGGCAGCCCGAGCCGATGATCACCGAGGGGGCCATGCGCGAGGAGGGAACCGGAATATGAGCGACGCGGAGCCGGCGCAGCTCCGAACCGTCCCGCTGTTCGCGGAGGTGGACGACGACCATCTCGAGCGCATCGCGGCCGCCGCGACGCCCTTCGAGGTCGAGAACGGCTACGTGCTCGCCGAGCGGGGCCAGCCCGGATCCGGCATGTTCGTGATCCTCGATGGCAACGTCGAGGTCGAGCTCGCGAACCTGGATCCGGTGCGGCTGGGCCCCGGGGAGTTCGTCGGGGAGCTGTCGCTGCTCACGGACTCCAACCGCCTCGCCCGTGTCCGGGCGATCGGGCCCGTTCGTGGCCTGGCGATCGACCGAGCCGCCTTCCGCCGCCTGCTCCACGACGAGCCGCGCATCGCGGTCGCCATGCTCCCCGTCCTCGCGCGCCGGCTCGCGGCCCTCGAGTCCGACGGCGCTTAAGCGGAGCGTCGCCGCCGGAAGGCGAGGAGCCCGAGGAGCGCACCGAACCCCGCGCCCAGCGCCGCGGCCTGGGGTGTCGTCATGAGCACGCGCGCCCCCTCCTCGACCGTGATCTTCGGAGCCAGGACCAGGCCCGCGAACGCGCCGCTCCGCAGCTGCACGTCCCCGGCGATCACCGACTGCGTCCCCGCCTGCGAGAACGTGACGTTCCCGCGGGCGAGGACCGGCCCGCACCCGCCCTGGTGAAACGACACGTCGCCCGAGCACAGCACCGGCCCGCACCCGCCCTGGTGGATCGTGACGTCGCCGCTCGTCATCAACGGCCCCGCCGCCGCCTGCTCCAGCCGGACGTTGTGCGCCGAGATCGCGCCGACGAGCGAGGTCCGGAGCGTGACGTCGCCCGCGGCCTCCAGCGTCCCGACCAGGCGCCGTTCCTCGACGTGCTCCTCCATCGCGGTCACCTCCCGCCGACATCGTAGGTACGCTCGGCCGGTGAGCGCCAACCGGACCCTCCTCTTGATGGGCTCCGGCGAGTTCGAGCCGTGGGCCGAGGAGGCGGAACGTGCGGCGCTGGCGGGCCGTCCCGGTCGCGTGGCCGTCGTCCCGACGGCGAGCGCTCCCGAGGGCGACGAGGTCTTCGCCCGGTGGGCGCGGATGGGCCTCGACCACTTCGCGGCGATGGGCGTGGAAGCGCGCGGAGTTCCGTTGCGGACGCGGGCCGACGCCGAGCGCGAGGCCGTCGCGGCATCTCTCGGCGACGCCGGGATGGTCTTCTTCTCGGGCGGGAACCCCCGGTACCTCGCCGATACGATCCGCGGAACGCGGTTCTGGGAGGCGTTGGGCTCGGCCCTGGACGCCGGGACGGTCTTCGCGGGCTGCAGCGCCGGCGCGATGGTCGCGAGCCGCCGCCCCGACGAGCGGCCGCGGTTCGGCGCCGCGTGGGCATCGGGCCTGGGTCTCGTCCCGGACGGGTCCTTCGGGGTCCACTGGGACCGGATGCGGTTCATCCCGGGCATGCGAGGGTTCGTGATGGCTCGATCCAAGGGTGGCTGGTTCGCCGGGATCGACGAGCGGACCGCGATCCTCGGCGACGGCGCCGACTGGCAGGTCTTCGGCCTCGGCGGCGTGACCCTTCGCCGGGACGGCGCGACCCGCAGGCTCCGGGCGGGGGAGCGGTTCTCGACGACAAGTCGCGCCTGAGGTCGGCGGCCCCTTGCTGCCCTATCCTTCCCATCGTGAGCTCGACCGAGGAGCCGGTCGCGCCGGAGCATCGCCCGACGTGCTTCCTCTGCGGCCGCCCGACCTACGATCCCGACAAGCGCGAACGCCCGTGGGTGCGCGCGACCTCGGGTGGCCGGCAGGTGCTCGTCTGTCCGCGCTGCCAGGAGGAGCGGCCGGACTGGGCGGTGCAGCTCGACCGGTGCGACGCGTGCGGGGCGACGCGGTTGTCCGCGATGCTCGGGCAGGTCGTGTGCCGGGCGTGCGGCCACGTACGCGGCGAGCCGGTCGAGCTCTCGTGGTTGCCGGGCGCTTAGCTCAGCCGGAAGAGCGCTTCCCTTACAAGGAAGAGGCCGGGGGTTCGAGTCCCTCAGCGCCCACGCTCTTGACCTGGCAGGGTCTGACGCGCCTTGACTGGCAGGAGGCCGGCAACTTCTCTCATGGTGCCGGAAGGCCTGGCGCTCGCGCCACTAAGGCGCGGCGCAGGCGTGTTCTCCCTCTCTCTAGCTCTTCCCCGAGGCCGATCCTCGTTCACGGTGGAGGATTGCAATGGCTCCAGAACCGTCTTCGTACCCGATTTTGGACGAGCCGACTGAGGAACAAGCATGATCTTCTCCAGACACGAGAGTCGGCAGGATCGGGAGGAGACGTGCTCTGGATCTGGCCGTGGCCGTGTGCTCATTCGTCAGCTCGCTAAACACCCCCCAGGGACGGGGTGACACATCTCGGATGAGACTGAAGTGTCTCCCACGGGGAAGCAAGGTAGAGGGTGAGGTCAATCGCACACGGACGCGTAGTCGCCCGGTAGGCATCGAGTGTCCTGACTCCGTTCTTACTCCGAGTCGCGAATTCGCAGGTAGACGGCCTTGTTCGAGCGAAATTCTTCCTTCAGACGGAAGAGGTCACGCTGGTTCGCCACTGTTTTGACCCCGGGGTGCTTTTCTCGCGCATCCATGACGGAACCTGTTCCTGATCTCACCGAGTGTGTCTCATCCGAAGTGCTCAACTCGCCCAGACCCATAGGTGCGGACATGAGGATGCGAAGGGGGCACCTTTCTCCTCTGGTCTTCCTGAGGTGGTCACGTCAAGACTTCACTAAGGGATTGAATTCCTGTCAGGGCGACTGGATAGCAGCAACAGCGAGAAGCGACTACGTGAGGGCGTCCCCATAAGTCCAGGCGAAGCAGTCTTCGACCACGTTTCGAACACCACGATTTTGATGCTGGCCGGCGCCCCCATTCGTGAGAGGCGAGCATCTCTACGAGTTCTGCTGCAGCCCAAGAGGACGACGCCTGCGCGAGGGGGTGCGTGCGTAATCTGGGGACGTCCGAGGAGGTCGGAATGGCTCTACAGGCATTGAGCATCCCATTTGACATCACTTGGCAACGACTCTCATTCGCTCAGGACATGGTGGACGACAACTTCGGCGACTTGGACATCCCTCCCCGCTGGCGCTCGTCGCTGGCGGTGTACGGGTATGTCGTCCCCGAGGACCAGACCGCCGAGCAGTATCCGGATTCACGCATCGTCTACCTCAAACTTATCTGCACAATCACAGGTTGGAATCCAAGCGAGGAGTTGCAGCGAGTTGTCGACCTGGACCAAGTCGGTAGTCGCATCGACGATTTGCAGCAATCCACGTGGGAGGCAATCCAAGCCGACGGCTGGGCACAGACCTATTGGCCGTGCATGGGTGCCGTTGCTCAGATAGCGATATATCCCAGTCGGGCGGATACAGGCATTGGCATTGCCGATTTCCCCTGGATCAGTGACTTCGAACCGAAGCGACGAGAGCTCTACGAGTCGATCAGTCAGTCAGATGAAGTTCTCTCTGGCTCTTCTGAGAGCATCGCGGTGCAGAAGGGGACGACCACCCTTGATCACTCCGAGATGACGATGGAGGTTTCGGCCGGGTATGGCCCAACGAGCGCCAGCACCAGCCTGAGGGTGAGCTCGGACGAGACGACGGTTAACAACCGCAACACAGACACCTCCCGGGAAGATCGGGAGACAAAGAGTTTCACGAGCACGTACAGCCAGATGTACCAACTCTTTACTGGCTATCACCTCGGTACGAATCGAGCGCTCTTCTCGATCACGCCCCGACCACACACCGTCGGCTCGAGCGATCAAGTCGACTTCAACCTCATCCGTGGGAGCCGGGCACTTGAGGGCATGCAGGAGATGTTCCTCGTCGTGCAGATGCCCAGGCGGCTGACCGGCCTATGCCTACAGGCGTCTCTGGACACAGGTCACGATGTGCAAGTAGCGCCCGGTATTCCGTACATGGCTATGGAACGCCAGCCGAATGGTGGCCCCGAGCGCCAAGGCCCAGGAGATACGGGTGGGAATGGGAATGGGGATGGGCAGGGGGCAGATGGAGAGGATGAGTTGCTGCAGCGACTGGTTGTCACTAGGCGCGTGGTGCGGAGCTGCTCAAGATTCGACGTCGACGATCGCCTCGTACCAGTTGGAGGGTCCGGAGTCGACGAGGTCACTCCCCGAGTCGTGTTCGAAGGCATTGTCGCGGTGCCCGCGGATGAAGCAACTGTAAGGCGGCGCGCGATGACATGGTCTGCGAATCGCCCCGAACCAAGTCGGGCCGATCGGCTCGCCCTTGCCACTCGCTTGAACGTCTATCAACGAAGGGTTGCGCAAGCGCTAACTAGCGGCCTTAGCGCCGGTACCTACCAGCCGCGTCGGTTCGTCGACACTGGGACGTTCCGGCGTCTGGTTGCTCAGACCCTCTCCCATTCCAAACTCGATCTCGATGTCGTAAAGCAGGTCGTGGTCCTTGATCCAGAATCCGAGCGTGCCGCTAGGTCTTTGAAGGCACGAACTCTAGGAGATCTCTTCGCAAGGGATCCCGACAGCAAGGAGCAGATGGCTGCGCTGGTTGCAACTCGCCGCCGGGTGATCGATGCGGTAGTGAGAGCCACCCAGCGCGGTGACACCTAGCCGTGTCCGACCCAGAGCAAGCGGCAACTACGGGGTTAAGCTACGACCCGACGGCCCTCTGGGCCGAGGCCGCAGATGAAATTCAGCGCAGACCAGTCACGGATCGCGCTTTGGGGGAGAGGTACACGATCTTGCTCGTCGCGAGCAAGATTGGGCGAGGTGAAATCGACTATCAGGATGATCTCAATGATCCGACAGAGCGAGCCACGGTTGAGGAGTGGGTTGTCGGAGGTCTCGGGGAACGTGGCGATCAGTACCGGTCCATAGTTCACGAGACACTCGAGGCGCTCGCCTCGGGACGCTACGGCTACTTGCCGGATCCCTTGGAGAACAACTTGGCTGAGGGGGGCGACCCACTCGTATTGTTCAACGGTGAGTTCCACCACAGCGAAGATGATCTGGTAGTACGAGGGGCAGGTATCGATTTTGTCTTCCGCCGCACCTATCGCAACCAAGTCGTCTACTCGGGTCCGCTAGGGGCCAACTGGGACCACATCTACAACGTGCACGTGCGGGAATTGGATGATGGTGTCGAGCTAACCACCGGTGAGTTGCGAATTGAGACATACCGCAGACATGCATTCCACTCCTATTTCGTACCCCCACCAGGTGTGGACTCGATACTGGAGACACGCGGGGATTCCTTCGTTCGACGAGCACCGGACGGTCGTCGCCATGTTTTCGAAAGAGACCCCGGGCAGGGTGGATACCATCGCCTTGCTGCGATCGAGGACCGCCATGGAAACGCGCTCCGGTTCGCTTACCGCGACGACTTGGGCGGCGTTCTTGGTCGGGTGACCATCAATCACCCCGCGCGATTCGTGCACTTCCAGCACGATCAGCGGGGTCGAATCCTATCGGTCTCAGACCACAGCGGTCGGACGTGGCGCTATGAGTACGATGACATGAACGACCTTGTGAGGGTATCTGCGCCCGAAATCAGCGGTCAGCCCTTCAGAGCTGTTACGCACTACGAATACGACTCAGCATGGATGGCCGGCGTTCTCCGACACAATCTTGCGCGCATCATTGACGGAGCTGGCCGGGAGATTCTCGAGAACGTCTACGGCACGGACAGCAGTCCTGAGATTCACAACCGAATCGTGGCCCAGCGCCAGTCCGGGACCGAGACACTCATCGACTACGAGGCGGTGGTGCCGCTTGTCGCTAGCAACCTGGGAGTGGAGCATCTCCCCGCGCATGCAACTCTTGTCTGCACGGCGACGGGGCACCAGGTGCTCAATGTCTTCAATCGGTTCGGGAACCTGATTCGCAAGGAAGAGTGGATTCTTGAGGACGGACGTGTGCGTCGCCTGGTGGAACGTCATCGGTACAACCGAGCAGGGCAAGTGGTCGCCTCGCTGAGCAATGAAGGGATGCTGACCCAGAACCTCTACCTTCGGGACTCTCTCCTCGCACGTCCGGGGCTTGTTGACGACGATGTAGGCACAAGTCAGTCAATTGGCCCGACTCAGCGACTTGGTTTCAGCCATCTGCTCGGAACCATCAGGCGGGGGAGGCGATTCAGTTACGACCCCACCGCTCCCTCATCGCCAGTGTGGGGTGACCTGCGAGACCCGCGCGGTCTCTTGGCCGAGCCCGGCGACATCGCAGTCCGATACACGTACGAGAGTGACTACAGTCAGCTAACAAGCATCTCGGATCCTCGCTACACGACTACGCTCGATCCAGACACTGCGGATCCTCACCCCCGACATGCTCGAACGCTGACTCGCTACTTCTACGATGGCCCGACAGGAGATAGCAATCGGCTGCTCACGGCCATTGAACGACCGACGCCCACACTGCCTGACGGCACGGCAGGCGCCCCAGTGGTGGAGCGCTTTGTTCAGAGTGACGGCTCTCCCGCCTATGACAACGCGGGTCGGCTTCTGCGCCACATCGAGGCATCAGGAACGGTGACCGAGCATCATTACGCTCCTCTTGATCCGGCAGATCCTCGGAGTGGCTTTCTCATCGCGACGATCCGCGACGCGGAAGGGTTGGCTCTAACGACGACCTTCGAGGTCGACGGACTTGGCCGGACGGTCGCTACAGTGCCGCCAAGGGGCGCTGACGGTGATCCGCGCTTTGTATCGCGAACAGAGTTTGACGCGCTCGACCGTCCATCGTTGATTCAGGGGCCCGGCAGTCGATCAGGGACGACCCGATACGAGTATGACCCCGCGGGGCCGGCCACCAAGATCATAGTGGAGCTCAAGGACGAGTCCGGACAGCCACAGCACGGCGGTGCACTCGTGCAGACGTTCAGATATGACCAGCATCAACACCTGGTGCGTGAGCAGGTCGGAGCTCTGCAAGACCCTGCGCCGCTCGTTACGCGACGTGTGTACGGCGGTGCGGGGCAGCAGGTCCTGACAATTCGACCTCAGGGGACACGTACACGCGTCCGGTACGACGCCCGCTTACTCGCTGTCTCGCGGATTGCCGGCGCCGGCACACTCGACGCGGCACTAGCACGGATGACCTATGACGGCGAAAGGCGTGTCCGGCGCGCTATCAGCCCAAGCGGGAACGTCACAACCTCTTTCTATGACACTCTTGGCAACTTGGTAGGGTGCGTTGATCCCACAGGCGTTGTGGTTCGCCGCGACTACGATTCTCTCGGGAATGTCGTGGTTGAGCGTGTGTTCCAGCCTACCGGATCCACGTACGATCTGGTGGCTCGCACAGAGACCGACTACGACGAGCTGGGCCGAGCAATTCGGCATGTCGTGAACATCTTCGAAGAACCACTTGGGCCAATTGCGGCGAGCGATCTCGCCGCCGCGTTCCGCGACCCTCCGGGTCCCGGACGGCGCGTGTCCACGGAGTCATTCTTCGATGCAAGCGGCCGCCTTGAGGCAGCTGTAGATGGTCGTGGTGAGGTTACCGAACATCGATTCGACCCTCTAGGCAGGCTTGTCGAGACTCGGGACCCGTCCGGAGATCGGCTGACCCACGAGTACGACAACCACGACAACCTTGTTCGGTCAGACAGGCTAGAGGCAGTTCGCGACGGTGCTGGGGCAGTCGTCGAGGAGCGCGTATGCACCACTTGGCGGGAGTATGACGAGTTTGACCGACTTGCTGCCCGTATCGATAGCCTCGGCAACGTGACTCGCTGGGAGCACGACAGTCGGGGAGTGATGGTCCTGGCAACAGATCCAATCGGGCGCACGACTCGCTTTGAAGTCGACGTTCATGGACGACCAGTCGAAACGCTCCGCTCGGTCGGCTCCGATGGAGGGAGTTCGGTTGTAGCGAGCAGCAGGTACGAGCACGACCTCAACGGCAACCTAGTAGCTATCACGGACGCCGAGGGACGACGCACCGAGCTTCGCTACGACGCGCTCGATCGTCGACGGTCCGTTATGCACGCGGACGGTGCAGAGGTCCAAGTGGACTACGACGCCGACGGCAACATCGTCAGACTTACGCAGCCTTCTGGACTTGTGCACCACGCAATCTTCGACGGCCTCGGCAAACAGACGCGTATTGATATCGAGCCAGGCCCGGCGGGTGTCCCAGCCGGGCCTACATTTGCCGTCTTCGAGTATGACGCGCTTGGCCGCCAAGTCGTGGCGGAGAATGACTATTCGAGAGTGACCACACGACGGAACTCGGCTGGTTGGCCGGTGGAGGAAATCTGCAGCGTATCGGTGCCCGGGAACGCGACACCGATCGAGACCCGGGTCACGCGAGACTTCGACGAGACAGGCGCGGTAGTGGGAGTGGAGTATCCGGGCGGCCGTCGCTTGGTCCTCGATCGAGATTCGCGAGGGAGAGTTGCGCGCATTCGAAACGTGGACAATGGTGCCGAGTACCCGGGTTCGCCCGCCTCACCTTCCGCATATGAGTTGATGGCGCTTGTCTGGCAGGGTTCACAGCCGCGTGCTATCACACGCCATGCCGCTGGGCGCAGCGAAATCACCTATGACGCCGGTGGCCGAGTCCTTGAGATCGCCCACTCTGGCCCAGCTGGCAGCCTCTTGCGTCTGCGCTACCTGTGCGACGGCAACGACAATGTGGCCCTGGTCGAGGAGAACGACGTTGGAGGAACCAATTCCCAGCGGTTCGATTATGATCGTGCCGATAGACTTGTTGGATGGGGCCCAGTAGGGAGCCCAGCGATCAATGTATCGTCTCTTGTTGCTCCAGCCCAACCGTCGACCGTGATCCCGTCCATTCAGACGGGGATAAACGCTCTTATCGGTGGGCCATCCCCAGATACCCGAGTCACGCTAAGCTACGACAGAGCTGATAACCGTGTAGCCGAGCAACTGTTGGGACAACCCCCTGTT
The DNA here is from genome assembly GCA_050692535.1 of Actinomycetota bacterium. Classification (GTDB taxonomy): domain Bacteria; phylum Actinomycetota; class UBA4738; order UBA4738; family HRBIN12; genus CALGFI01. Next base: position 8,994 of record JBOGVL010000006.1, read on the forward strand.
TCGTCGTCCATCGACCCAATGGATCAAGTTGCTGATCGAGGCGGCCGGATCCTGATCTACGATGCCGACGGCAATCTGAGTGACGATGGCGTACACAGGTTCGCGTACGATGCGTGGTGTCAGCTGGCGCAGATCACCGATGGAGCTAGCGGCAGCGCGGTGGCGCGGTATTTCCACGATGCTCGCGGGCGTCGAGTACTCGAGTTGTCGCAAGCGAGCGCGACCGTCCTGGCGTACGACGGCGAAGACGTGGTGGCGGAGTTGGAGCAGGGGAGAGTGGTGCGCCAGTGCGTCCGACTTGGAGCCGGCCGGGGTCCGGATCACGTCGCGGAGCGCGGGTCTGAGTACTGGCCTTGTACTGACGTAGTTGGCTCACCCCGCCTTCTGTTGGACTACCAGGGCAGGATTGGGGAGCGCTTCGATTTCGATCCTTTCGGCCAGCGGCTCTCGCCGTCTGCGCCCTCTCCGTACCGTTGGTTGTTCGGTGGGCGACGAGTGGACAACAACACAGGAACATACGATCACGGCAGCCGCGAATACGATCCGACGTCTGGACGCTACCTACAGCGCGACCCGGCGTGGCCAGGCGTGGGGGCGCATCCCTACGTCTACGCGCGAGCAAACCCAATGCGATTTCACGACCCAAGTGGCCTTGCCCCCCACTCTGTTCAGAGCCGATGGGTGTTCTTCGTGAGCGCGCAGGGAGTCGAGTTCACTGAAGAAACGCCCACACCTTGGGGCTCCACAAGGGACATGCTGCGCGAGCAAGGCTTCCACGTTCTCGACATGCCATGGAATCAGATCCGCACGACAGCCGCTGCCCTCGCACCCACCGAAGGCCTACAAGCGAGTACGGGGGTCGGATCTGTGCGCGAAGAGCGGTCTTGGTTGGCAGAATTGCCAGCGGAGATCGTACTGGGGTACGTGCCGCCATCTCTCTACCGATACGCGATCAAGGACTTCTATCTAGCCGATCATGTAGATGTCGTTGCGCAGACTGGCAACGCTGTTCAACGGATGGCAGACCGCGCTGCTCGCCGGTGGGGGGCGGGCGGAGCGCGGGAGCTTGATTATTGGGCCAACGCAATCGCGACGGGGGCGTCGGCACCTTCGCAGGCGGCTTCGGCCGTAGGCGGAGCGATGAATGCAGCTAGGGCCGCGGGACGGGCTGCCAGGATAGGCGGCCGAGTGGCTGGCCCTGCGGCCAAGGTAGTTTTGGGGGCCGCCCGAAGGATGGCTACTGGAACAGATGAGTTCACGCGGATGCTCTTCCGCTTTCGAAACGAGGCGGTCGATCAAGCGCGGCAAGTGGCCGCCAACGCTGCCAGGGCTGGCATTCGCAATTCACCGCGACAGTTCGGCAACATCGCGGACGCCGTGTTCAAAGCTCATGTGCTCGACGCGATTGATCAAGGTCTCCTACCGGAGACTCTGGTCGTCACTGCGCGATTCAAACGAGGGCCTGACGTCATCAATACAGTCACGGGGGAGGCCTGGGATCTGACAACCGCCACGGTTCGTCAGGTCGCGCAGCACGACATTAGCTACATTGGCGCGGTAATTGAGACGCGACTTGGGCCCGTCCGGATAGCTGACGTCCTTCCACTCGTGTACACGCGCTAACGCCCTGCTCTTTGGGTGCAAGGGTGGTTGCTGGAGGAGATGAGCCACCGACGAAGATGCCACGAACGATTTCTGCGGAGTGTCACAGATGCTCGAGTCCGGTCACACCAGTGCCGTTCAACGCCGGGACACTCCGAGCCCGGAATCACCTACTTGAGCACCCAGAGCGGCACCATGCGCCGAGAACGATGTCTATGGGTGTGACGGACAGCGGACCCGTTCTCCGAACGACGGGGGCAGTGCTGCGCGCGACCGGTCGTGTTGATCCCGACGACCAGAGCATCGACCGTGGTTTGTGGGTGAACGCGCGCGAGCTCCGGGATGCAATCGAGAAAGGCATCCGCTCCATATCTCGGGGCGGCGAGGCCCCGGCTCGGACGCATAGGTGACCGCCAGGAGGGCTGGCGCGCGTCCGGTGCCGGCTCGCGCGCTGCGCCAACTTCCGCCGGTTTCGTGTGTATGTTCCAACAATGCTCACGATCAATGACATCCCGGACGACTACAGGAAGGGTGCCACGGACAGTGAGAACATCAGCCGCCTGGCTTCTGGGGTCCAGGGCCGTCTCGAGGAAGCGATAGGCCCAGACACAACGGCGGCGTTGCATCGTTTCGTGCGTGCCGGCTTCTTGTTCCACGCGAGCGAGATTGGCCGCGTCATGATTGGCAGCTCGAGCAGATTGCAAGATGCACTTCAGGAGACAAGTCAGTTTGTCAACTTCTCTGGGGGTGTCCTCACATCGTCGGCTCTCATTGGCGCTTTGGACTTGACGGCCGCGGCATTCCACCGACTCTACGTAGGCCCACCGTATCCTGGTGACGATGCTCGAGAAGCCGACCTAAAGGACTTTCCGGGAAAGAAGACACTGCCCGCGCCCGCGCGCAGGTGGCTTGAGAACACTGTAGGCGACAACGCGTGGAACGTGCTTCAGGTGGTCCGTCATCAGTTCGTCCATAGATGGTTCCCACTGAATATCACTCTCTCGCTCGGCACAGCCGACGTATCGCACGACCTTGAGATCAACGGCGTCCGGCGACGATTGGGACAGCTTCTTGATGATGGCCGCGCCTTTGTCATCGACCGGATGGTCGCGGCTGGTCTCGTCATGAACGCTTCAGCGGAGGCCCGCGACCTGGCGGCCACGTAGATCCAAACTGCGGCTGAGACAAGCTCGCCGTGCGGCGCCGGCTCTGGTTCCATAGCTAGACGAGCCCGGCGCTCAACCCCTCAACCTTTTCGCAGTCTTCAGCTGATCCGGATGGGGGCAAACCACGCGCTCGCGGGAGGAGGTGCTGGCACCGGGGTGGGGGGGTGTCTAGGCGGGACTCTTAGGCGAACCCCACAAGGCAAGCCGTGTCGTCGGCGCCCGATACGCTCCTGGCGTGTCCACTCCCTGTATCTGGATGTGCGGGCGGATCGCTAACACGGATGAGGACGTCCTTCCGCAGTGGGCTCGCGACGAACTCGGGGCGAAGCAGGGCCGCAAGCTATGGAAGGTACGGGATCTGACGCCGCCCGGAGTGGCGTCGCCTGTCGGCAACCCGAGGGCCGGCGGGCCCTTGGACGGGTTCACGGTCAAGGCGAGGCAGGCTGTCTGTGGGCAGCCCGGATGCAATGGCGGCTGGATGAGTCGTCTTCAGATGGCCGCCAAGCCCATCTTGCTGCCCATGATCCGCGGCGAGGCCGTCGATCTATCGTCCGCCCAGACCGCGACTATCAGGGCCTGGGCGGCGATGACTGGGGTCATGTTGCATTACTCCGCAAGGAACGCCGCGGACGTGGGAGTTGATGAGTCCCGCCGCGTTCATCTGTTCAAGTACGGCGCGCCTGCGCCGATGACGAGGATCTCTCTCGTCCGCGTGGCGACGTCCGAGATCAAGACTGTCGTCCAATCATCGTATGCACGTCGGCTGGCTGAGTCGTGGCCGATGCTCTATGCGGAGCTGCTGACGGTGGGGTCGCTTGGACTGCTGATATTCCAAGGGCTGCTGGAAGACTGGCAGCAGCGGATTTTGGAGACTGCGGGGAACCTTGTTCATCTTTCCCGGATCCCCACACTCGGGAGCAGCGATGCATGGCCGACGGGTGAGATGACCGTGTCGGAGCTCCTCGCCCTATTCGAGCGTGTCATGCCCGAGGCGGAGGCGCTGCCCAATCGGGACGTCTGATCTCGCGACGAAGTCTATTTGGCCCATAGGTGGCCGCCTTCTGCGCCCTCGGCCGGGCTTGGCCCGGATCATCGAGGCGAGCAGATGCCGCGACTGCGGGGAGATTGGGGTCTCGGGGAAGCGCCTTCCATAGACAAGAGCGTGAGAGTGTGGCCCCTAGAAGCGTGAATGGCTTGCGGGTAATTGTGGGGCTCGAGGGAGACGGTCCGCGGTCGACCTTGTGGCGAATCTGGACCAGTGGCCCACGGAGCAGTGATGTCTTCGTCGCCGCACGTCCCATCGCAGGCGAATCAAAAGCCTCGCTCCATCAGAGCGGGTGTTGACCAAGGAGTGAAACAGCGCCGCCGCTTGGAGTGGATGTCATCGTAGCACTCTGGCCCTATCACAGATTGCTGCGGACGAATGACGGGCGGACTCAGCAAGAGCCGAAGTCGGCCATCAAGTTCGGACCGACCTCTGCCTCGTTGATGCGACAGGCGTCGTCGACCGTCAGGTAGTGAGCCAGTCCTCCGAGTTCTACTCGGACACGAATCTGGGGGAGGCTAGCCCCATCTCTCCTTGCGAGTCAGGAGTGAGTAAGAAGGCCCCTGACGACAGAGGATGTCATGGCTGCCACAGGATCCGGCGAGTAGGCCTTCTGACCTGGGCCTGCGACAAAATCTCCAGGGTGGGGTGGGTTGAGCCACAATTCCCGAGCTTCCCTTACAAGGAAGAGGCCGGGGGTTCGAGTCCCTCAGCGCCCACCACCGAAGCCCGCAGGCCAGACTTGACCGGCGACAGAGGTCAGAGTTTCAGATCCGCTAGCGCCCGCGAGCCGAAATAACCTGTCGGGCAACCACGGCGCCGCCCGACCGTCAGACTCGGCGAGCCCCCAGCAGATGCACCGTTCCGGCAACACCTTTGAGCTCCACCGGACCGACATCCTCGAACGCGATCCTTCCTCAAGCGAGGCGTCGGCGGCGAGGGCGGCGAACCGCTCGAAGCCGGCCGCATCGACGAAGTCGAGCGACAGGGCGCCGTTCTCGATGACAGCGATCACACCGTCGAGCGGATCCCCGTGCCCTCGAGCGATCTGGCCATCAGCGCGCGGCGTACATCGCCCCTGCGAGAAGCGATTGGGTCCCTCGGGCGACAATCTTGGGCGGCGTCAGGTCAGAGCCTCGCGACCCTCTCGGAGTCGGAGCACGACCTTGAAGGCCACATAGGCGACGAGCAGCAACCCGATCAGCAGCACGGCGATGCCGGTGAGCGTCGTCGCGAGCACGAGGGCGGCGGTCACCGGGGCGCCGAACCGCCGCAGGGGCCGGTCCGAGGCGCGAACGTGCAGCACCCACAGGCCGAGCAGGAAGACGACCACCGGGGCCGCGACCGACAGGCCGACGCCCGTCTCCCCGAGCTCCACCGGCTCCGACGCGGCCTGGAGCGCCAGCGACAGGCCGGCGCCGACGGCCGCCGCCGAGGCGAGCAGGAAGTAGTGGCCGTAGCCCCAGAGGAAGACCACGCGGGACGTGGTGAGGTGCTCCGCCGGGCGATCGAAGTAGAGCCACCAGATCGTGAACAGGGTCAGGAGTCCGCCGGCGGCGATCGCGGCCAGCTCCCCGGTGAAGCCGCCGTCGGTCAGCACGGACTGGATCGCGATGGAGGCCGCGAGGACGGACTCGCCGAGCACGATGATCATGAACAGGCCGTAGCGCTCCGCGATGTGCTCGGCGTGCCACGTGGTGGGCGCGGCGCGCTCGGCCCAGACGGGGACCAGCAGCTCGGCCGTCGCGAAGACGGCGAACGCCAGCACCCACCGGTCGAACGAGATGAAGCCGGCGATGATCCATCCGATCTGACACAGCGTGATGCCCACCGCGTAGCGGTAGGCCGTCCTTCGCCTCGGCGGGTCGGCGCGCCCGGCGCGGATCCACTGCGTGACGAGCGCGATTCGCATGATCACGTAGCCGAGCACGGCGATCCGGTAGTTGCGGTCGTCGAAGGCGCGCGGGATCCCCGCCGCCATGACGAGCGCGCCGGTCATCGTCACGAAGACGAAGAGGCGAAAGACCACGTCGTCGGTGTCGTAGGCGGACGCGAACCACGTGAAGTTCATCCACGCCCACCAGATCGCGAAGAACACCAGGCCGTAGTCGACGATCGACCGCCCCACGTGCCCGACGGCCAGACCGTGGTGCAGGCGGTCGGCCGCGAGTGAGACCGCCACCACGAACACCAGGTCGAAGAACAGCTCGAGCGGCGTCGAGGCCCGGAACTCGTCGCCGGGATCGCGCCCGATCATCGGCGCGGCAAGGCGCAGGCGTTGATGGCCCCGCAGGCTCCGCTGGCTCACGGCCCGAGCATCGCACTCGGGCCGAGGTTCCCGCGACCCGCGGGCGGGGGCCTTGGCCTAGGATCGATCGCATCCTGTGAGGGGAGGAGGCGAGGACATGCCGACGGTCCAGGGGCTCTCGAAGGCCGCCGCCAACTACCGCAAGGCCACCGAGCCGGCGTTCAGCTGCCGCGAGTGCAAGTTCATGTTCCCGCGGCTGTCGATCGGCGGCTGCCGGTACGTCCGCGGGGTCATCCACGCGGACGACACGTGCGACGAGTTCCGGCCTCGCCGGGCACCCGACTCCTGAGCCTTCGAGCCAGGACGCCGCACCCCTTTGAGCAGCTGGACTTCCTCTACGCGCCGAGCCGAGACGTGCAGGCGGACGCCGCGTACTTCACCGATGTGGTCGGGGGACGGCTCGCGTTCGCCGTGGACTCGATGGAGGTCACGTCAACTTCCAATGGCCGCCCCCTCGACCCATAGATGAGGTCACGACGTCGTCGATATCCCAGTCGACTACCTTGGCGTCAGCTGAGATGAGCCCTGGCGGCGGAACATCCTTGATCGAGTCGTTGATGCGAGTAGCAATGCGGGGATTGAGGCCACGTCTTGTGCGAAGGTTATAGAGCGGCCGGCCCCTCGCCCAGCGTAGCCATCATGTCGTCCGCGACCATGATCAGCATCCTGGCCTCCGTCCCATGCGCGGAGGCCCGGACCTGCTCGAGGAGCCGTCTGGCCTCGACGTCCTGACCCTGTCGGGACAGGATCCTGGCGAAGGAGATCCGGGCCTCCGCGAGGTCGATGGAATCGTTCTGGTCCTCTAGGAGGGCGAGGGCTTCCTCGATCCGAAGCCGGAGCCGCTTCGTCCTTGTCAGCCGCCAATACGAGCCCCTTGCGCGACGAGCGATTCCGCTCTGGCAACTGCGTCCTCCGCCGACCGCCATCAACTACGCAGTCTCGCCGCCGACGCGGCCACACGGAAGGCGCGGACGAAGACATGCCGTGGACGCCCCTTGGAACTGCTTGTGGTCAACACTTGGTCAAGGAGCCGACGGAACCAGGCGGCTCTGGACAGTACTCCTGTGTCATCCGAAACCGCTTCTCACCTGCGGCTCAGCCGAGGCCGTCGCGGAACCCCTGACGCCATGAGGGGTACTTGGGCTCCCACCCCAGCTCGCGCTTGGCCTTCTCGTTCGAGGCCCCTCGGAGCTCGGTCATCATCGTCACGCCAAGCTCGCCGCCGAACAGGCGGCCGAGCCACACCGGCACGTGACGCGGGGGCGGCGCGCCGATCGCGTCGGCAAACACGGGAAGCCAGTCCCGCACCGCCGCCGGCTCGTCGTCCGTGACGTTGTAGATGCCCGGCGCGCCTCGCTCAACCGCGAGCGCGGTCGCCTCAGCTGCGTCGATCAGATGGAGGAACGACCACACCCCCGCCCCCGAGCCGACGATCGGGAACCGGCGACGACGCACCGCGTCGGCGATCGGCCCCGTGCGATCCAACCCCGAGCCGGGTCCGTAGAACCCGCCGTACCTGAGCGCGAGACCATCGAACGGGCCGTCGAGCGTGGCGCGCTCGAGGTACCGGATCACGTCGAGCGTGCGCCGGACCTGGGCGGGCGGTTCGTCGTCGAGCGGGTCGTCCTCCGTCTTCACCCACGAGCCGCAGCGCGCGTACGGCCACGCCGCGAAGCTCTGCGTCACGAAGCGGCGCACGGCGGCGGCCTCGGCCGCGGCGATCAAATGGTCCGTGCCCTCCGAGCGGAGGCGGTTCGTCTGCGCGAACGCCTGGTTGAAGCGCCGCGGGTTGAACTCCGATGGGATCGCCGTTAGCTCGTGGACGATCACGTCCGGCTCGGCCTCCGCCACGGCGCCCTTGACGGCCTCGCGGTCCAGCGCGTCGATCACCGCCGGCGTCGCACCCGCGGCCTCCAGCGCCCGGGCGCGTTCGACGGACCTCGTCGTGCCGACGACCTCGTGCCCGCGCCGGATCAGCGTCGCTACCAGCGGCGATCCGATCGCTCCGGTCGCTCCCGCTACGAACACACGCATGTCGTTCCCTCCTTGCCCGTACCCTCCTGTCCTACCCTTGAGACGAGATGGCCGAACGTGGTGTGACGACCACTTCGAATATCTGGTGGTTGAGGGCGGTGGATCACGTCCGAGCCGGCGATGTCTCGTCCAAGACCTCGACGGTTGATTGGTTCGCCGGGATTGCTCGGCTGCGAGGGCGAGGGTGAATGCCGCGATCGCGTCTCTCGCGCCCCCATCACGTCGAGCGTTCCCTCGTCGCCCCAAGCTGATGCCGAAGTTGAGGCCTGGTGGAGTGGGGGCGGCTAAGGCAGATGTGCCGAGTCTTCAGATCGGCGGGCCGAGCAGTGATGCTTGCCAGAAGGCGAAGCCGAAGGGAAACAGGTAGATGACCGAGACTCCCGCCACGCCCGCGGTTCTCCCACCACGAGACCGGAGCCGAGGCCACAACTGCTGGTGTGCGATCGGCGTGAACCATGCCGCCAGCGCCATCCAGAGATGGGCCCACCAAACATTGAAGTAGAAGCTCGGGGTCGTGGGCGAAGACAGGATGAACGTGGGGAACGTCCACGAGTACACCAGGGACAGGAAGACGAACAGGTAGAGGAGGGCGTTCCGCAGAGAGTGGTGTCGGAACAAGATGTAGAAGCCCAATCCCAACACGTAACCCTGGACCATGTGGACGAGCGTCCCCGTCACGAGCGTCGCCCAACCGGCAGGAATGCCGGTTAGCTGGGAACCGAAGTCGTACCAGCGGTCCCAGTACGGTGCGTCGAGAAGGTAGTACGTGGGGACGCGAGCCAAGTCGTACACGGCATACGGCACCAGCGCGTAGACCGCGTACCGCCCCAAGTGGTGCACCGGCTCCTCGGGATCATCGGATCGAGATTGCCGATAGATGATCCACGCCGGCAGGAGGATGACCCCCAGGTAGAGCATGAAGATCGTGGCGTTCGCGAACGTCGTCCAGTCCCAGGCGTACCCGATGAGGAAGGCGAGCATCGGGATCTGAACCAGCAGATACGGAATCCCACGTTTCACGACCCATCCTCGGACGGCCTTCCAAGCGCTGGAGCGGAGGACCGACAGGGCCATGGCGGGCGTGACCTCGCCCGGCGCGGGATCCGTCCTCGGGTGGCGGACCCTCGGGCGTGGGGCACGGGCGAGGCCCAGCACCTCGGTGAGTCGCACCTCTCGCTGGGGCCCGTGCGGCCCTCGAACGATGGTCGAGGCAATGAGCCCGCCCCTGTGCCATCTGCTCAGGGTCGACACGGAGACGCCCGCCACGCTGGCTGCCTGCCGCAGCGAGACCCACTCCTCCAGGGGAGCGCGAGGGGCTCCGGATACAACCGGCGCGGCCGCCGTCACGACCGCCGGCTCAGGTCCGGGCTCGGGGTCGACGCCCGACCTCGGGGCCTCCAGTTCCGCCATCACGCGACACCCATCCGACGATCCAGAGGAAGGTGCTTCATGCGCAGGCCGGCGAATCGGAGTGGGGTGCTCGGCGGGGAGCCTCGCCCATGTGGTCGCCGCTTGAAGGAGTCGGCCCGGCATGTGCGAAGACGCCTCGCCCTGGACGTTCAGGGTCCTTCCAGCGATCCAGGATCGAAACCTCGATCACCTCGAGCGGAGAGGCGCCGTGGCCCCCTCCAACCTCCCCGGAGGCAGAGTAGTACCGCCTACCGACCCTTGCATTCCACCGAATAGGGGAACGCAGGTCCCGTAGAGAGATTCGGGATGCTCGACGAGTGGGCAGCCCGTCCAATAGGGTCCCGGGCACCCGGCGTCTCGTGGAAACCCCGCTGGAGGGACTCCAGAGCTGGCCAGACGTTCCGCCGGTGGCATCTCGGCGCTTGCGGAACGGACGCAGGAGGCAATCGCAGTCAGCCCGTGAAGGTGACCATGGTCAACACCTGGTCAAGGAGCCGACCGAATCAGACGGTACTGAACGGCACGCCTTTGACGTTCGAGACTATCGCTCATCTGCGAAAGCGCTGGTCAGAGCGCCTATTCGGCCTTCCCTAACAGGGAAGGGCCCGGGGGATCGAGCTCCCCACCAAACTGAAGGATCCATGAGATCAGGGTTCGAGGTCCTCATCGCCGTACATTCGGGACTGCGTTGAACGCAGGAGACGCTCGAAACATCGCCGAGCCTCTCCCCGGTTCGCCGACGCCCGGAGCCGGAGTAGCATCGCTGCCGTGGCCTATTTCTTCGCATACGGCGCCAGGATGAACCCCAGGACCATGCAGAACGACACGCCGGATCCCGTTCAGATCGGGCCGGCCCGCCTGGACGGCTATCGGCTGGCTTTCAACGTGCCGAGCCGCTCGTGGGGTGGTGGTGCCGCCAACGCCGTCCCGACGCTCGGCGGACACCTCTGGGGCATCCTGTGGGAGGTCGGCGAGGGCGACATGAAGGCATTCAACTCCTTCCGGGGCGACGAGCGCATGGAGCACGTGCTGGAGGTCGAGGTACAGGGCCCCGACGGTCCCGTCAAGGCCACGACGTTCGCGGTCGACTCGCCCGAACAATTCGTTGCCCCGTCCGATCGTTATCTCGCGATGCTCCGGGCCGTCGCGCGAGATCAGCAATTGCCGGAGGAGGCGCTCGCGGATCTCGACGCGGCGGCCGAACGAGGGTCGCGCGGCCCAACCCCCTCGATCTGATCCGTCGTGCGGTCGGCTCTGCTTCATGGCGAGTCCCCGCAGCGGTACACATCCCTGCTCGTTTCAGGGGATCGGCGTCGCCATCGCCCGGTATCGGGCCGAGGCACGCGACCCGGCGTCGGACCTGTCCGCCGGACCCATCCGCAGGCTGATCATCGAGTGGCCTAGGACTATCGTCCGATCGTCATCGAGCTCGGCCCAGTCTTCGGACTGAATTCTCCCTACAGCGGTAACGAGGGGTTCAGCGCGCTCGATTCCCGATCGGTGAAGGGCTTCCGATCGAGGCCCCGCCAGCGTTCACCGCGAAAGGAGGCCGACCATTTCTCGATCGCTCCGGCACCCGCTCCCGGTCGCAGCTGCGGTTCCCTCCTACGGACCGGCACGTGTGCCCCGCCGGGCATCGTCGTCCACCGGTGCTCCCGGCCCCGCGCGCGGTGAGCGAGGTGCCGTAGCGGTCGAGTTCGCGATCGTCCTTCCCCTCCTGCTCCTCATCGTGATGGGGACGATCGCGTTCGGTCGCGTGTACAGCCAATTCCAGGTCTTCAACGGCGCCGCCCGCGAGGGCGCCCGCTGCGCCGCCGTGCAGGCCACGACCTACTCCGACTGCGTCGTCCAGACGAGCATCGACAACGCCGCGGCCCCCTACGAGCCGGACGAAGACGCGGCGGTGACGGTCGGAGACTCCGCGGTGCCCTCCTCGTGCACCGACGAAACCGTCGGGGAGCCGGTCCGGGTCTCGTGGGATCAGAGCTTCGAGATCGACATCCCGTTCTGGGGCGACGTGACCGTCGCGCGGGAGATCGAGGCGACGTTCCGATGCGAGTGAGCCGGGGCCGGCTGCGAGAGGACGAGCGTGGCGCCGTGGTGATGGTCCTCGCCATCGTGCTCGTGGTGGTGGTCGGGATGCTGGTGCTCGTCGTCGATCTCGGACGCGGCGTCGCGTACAAGCGCCAGGTCGTCACGGGGACCGACGCCGCCGCGCTGGCCGCCGCGCAGCAGTGCGCGCTCGGAAACGGGACCGAGGCCGCGACGCTGGCTGCCGGCGACGTCCTCGATCAGAACGTCGATCTGGCCGCGTCGATCACCGGCATCGAGATGCCGGACTGCGATGTCCCGGCGGGTCCGGGTCTTCGAACCGTCACCGTCACGACATCGGCGAGCATCGAGTACTTCTTCGCGCCGATCTTCGGGATCGACTCGGGCAGCATCGGGAGCGAGGCCGTCGCCGCGTGGGGGCCTTCCGCCGAAGCCAATCCGATCCCGATCTCCGTCAGCCTCGACCAGCTCTTGAGCTGCGGCATCGTGCCGAACGAACCTCCCGTCGAGGACATCCCGTGCACGATCGAGTACCCGAAGGACACGCTCGAAGAGCCCCGCTGGGGCGTCCTCGACCTGTCGAACTGGAACGATCCCAACGCCGCCCCGTGCATGGTCAGCGCGAACGATCTGATCAACATCATCTCCAACGGCGGTTGGCCGGACGAACTCCAGCTGAACGGTGACCCGCCAGGGAGCGAGCCGACGTACACCTGCGTGGACAACGGCCTGTCGTTTTCCGTCTGGGCCAGCCTGACGGGGGGGACCTACATCTTTCCGGTGATCGACGTCCCGACGTCGCTGGGTCACTCGCCCGACTGCACCGGCGTCGAGCTCACTTGTCGGATCGACACGGCGAACGTCGTCGGTTGGGTCGTGTTGCACGTCGTCGAGGTCGATCAGCACGCGGCGACGGTCCGGTTCGAGTCGACCACCGAGTTGACGACCGGTGGTGGGATACCTGGTGGCGTCCTCGACTTCGGCGTCCGCGGCATTCGCCTCGTGGACTAGCGGACCACCCGAGCTCTGGACGTCGGTCACGGCCGGGATCACCGACGCTTCTCTTCCGCGACGCAGCGGCGGCTGTGCTCGCGACGATGGAGGTCGGCCGTCGAACGGGCGAGGTCGGCCTTCCTCCCGCCCACTCCGGCATCGCCGTCGGGCCCGTGATCTTCCAGGACGGCGACGACTACGGCCGAACCGTGAACCTCGCCGCCCGCCTTGCCGGGCTCGCCGGGCTCGCGAATCCAGGCCAGACCCTGGTGGACGCCGAGGTCGTCCGACTCCATCCGGACAGATGAACCCCGGGGAGCCCACTCACCCCCCGGGGTCCGCGCTGGTCCTTCCCTCAACCCGCTGGGGGCGAGTCTTCGGACAGCGTGCGAATCCTACTCAACTCTTCCGCGGCCTGCGCAAGACCGTAAGGAGGAGTACTCCCGGCGGAGTACGCGAGAAGCCCTCCACCGCACGACGGCGCGTGCCATCTCGACGTGGACGATGGAGAACCCGACCACGACGAAGGGAATGACCGTTGGCGAAGCGTCAGCCTCTCTCAACTCCTGCAAAGCTGAACGCCGTCTCGCTCGCCTCGACGGCCGCGGGGATCGTGCTGCAGATCGCCGCCGGATCCGAGCTGTACCCCGCGATCCCCCCGGGACCGGTCATCCTGCTGGCCAGCGCGGGGATCGTCGCCGTCGGACCCTGGCGATGGACACCGATCGTCGGCGTCGCCGTGCCGATCGTCCTCACGGTCGGGGGAATCATCGCCGCCCTCGCGGGGAACGAGTTCCTCGATCAGCTGACGCACCCCGCCGAGGCCGGCATCTTCGCCGGGACACTGATCCAGCTGATCGGTCAGGCGGCCGCATTGGTCACCGGGATCGTCGTCGTCTCGCGGCGAAGATCGGTCGTGGTGACCTAAACGCGGGTGCGATCCGTTACCGAGAAGAGGCCGGGGGTTCGAGTCCCTCGGCGCCCACGAGGTCGAGCGCGGTCTTGGGCGCGCCGGCCGTCCGCCGCCCCTCCGGGATGCGGACGTAGGCGCCGTCCACGGCTTCGAGCTCGGTGCGCACGTCCGGCGACCGGCGGTCGATGTGGGCTTCGAACAGGTCTAGGGATGCGGCGAGCACGCTCACCCCGAGTCCGAGGGCGAGCGCCGTCCCCGCCTGAGAGAAGAACCAACCCTCCCTCATCGCGCTCACCACCCCGACCGTGGCGGCGACGAGAAAGGCGATCAGGTTGGCGGTCCCGGCTCGGATCACACGGCGCGAGACGCGACTCGCTCGCTCGTTGCCGGACCAGCGGATCCAGTGATGACGGCGGACGGCCTCGCGGAGCGCGACCGCGCTCACCACCGAACCGATCGAGCCGACGGCGAAGAGGGCGACCTCTCCGACCGTGGCGGTCCCCACGCTCGCCCTCAGCCGCCGCCGTCGCGGCGCCTCGCCCGGCGACGGGCGAGACCCGACGTGGCCAGGAGAAGCACCAGTCCGGGTGGGACCGCGTAGATGGTTCCGGCGACGGCCTTGTCGCCCTTCCCACCGCCGTCGCCGTCGTTGGGCTTCGGCGTGTGCGTGCGGGTGCGAGTCGGCGACTTGCAAGGATGCCGACCGACCGGGTCATCACAGTGGTCCGGGTCGTCGGTGGGGGAGGGGGTCTCCGTCTCCGATTGGCTCGGCGTCTCGGTGGGCGAAGGCGGGTCAGTCTCGGTCGGACCGGGCGTCTCGGTGGGCGAAGGCGGCTCCGTCTCGGTCGGGCTCGGTGTTTCCGTGTGGGACGGCGTCTCGCTCGGGCTCGGAGGATCGGTTGGCGAGGGGGGCTCCGTCTCCGTCGGGCTGGGCGTCTCCGTCGGCGACGGCGTCTCCGTCGGCGAGGGGGTCTCGCTCGGGCTCGGCGACTCCGTCGGCGACGGCGTCTCGGATGGGCTCGGCGACTCCGAGGGGGATGGCGACTCGCTCGGACTTGGGTCCTCCGACGGACTCGGATCCACGGGTGGAGGCGGTGGAGGAGGCTCGTTCCCCTCCACCGGGGGCGTCTCCGTCACCTCCGGGGTCGGCTCGGGCTCGGCGCTCGGCTCGGGACTCGGCTCGGGACTCGGCTCGGATTCCGGCGAGGGCGGTGGCGCGTCGTTCTCGGGCGGAGGGGCTTCCTCCCCGTAGACGACGGTGACCCCGAGGACGGCAACGAGAGCGTCCACGACGGCCTGCGGGAGGTCGTCCAGGAAAGGAGCAAGGGTCTGGGCGATCAGGAGCTCGAGCTCGGTCGTGTCGGCACCGGAGGCGCTGGCGGCCGACCATTCCTCGAGCAAGGCGGCGGCGAGCTCGGTCACCTCTTCCGGCGTCGCGTCTGACAGGTGATCCTCGAGGTCGGCGAGGGCC
>JBOGVL010000007.1:0-19539 GCA_050692535.1 Actinomycetota bacterium
TGTCCACCCCGTACAACAGCCTCGACGGAGCTGGTCGCGCGGGCCGTGAGGGCCGCCGAAGGCGAGCGGGTGATAATGCGGAGTTCCGTGGCGCATAATCGGGCCGCTGAGCCGCGCCAGGAGCGTGCGGCCCGCTTCCGATCGGGAGCGAAGGGGGGCGTGTGGCGGAGGTCGACGTTCGGCTCGAACGGGTGACCAAGGACTTCGGCGAGATGGTGGCGGTCGACGACCTGTCCCTCGACATCGCCGAGGGCGAGTTCTTCAGCATGCTCGGCCCCTCGGGCTGCGGCAAGACCACGACGCTCCGGATGATCGGCGGCTTCGAGGAGCCGTCGCGCGGCACGATCTACCTGGGCGGACGGGACGTGACGGACCTCCCGCCCTACAAGCGGGACGTCAACACCGTCTTCCAGTCCTACGCGCTGTTCCCGCACCTGAACGTGTTCGACAACGTCGCGTTCGGGCTCCGCCGCAAGAAGGTCGGGGGCGAGCAGATCAACTCCCGGGTGGACGAGGCGCTCCGGCTCGTCGACCTGCGGGGGTTCGAGAAGCGACGGCCGGCCCAGATGTCCGGGGGCCAGCAACAGCGGGTGGCCCTCGCTCGTGCTCTCGTGAACCATCCCAAGGTGCTGCTGCTCGACGAACCGCTGGGTGCGCTCGACCTCAAGCTCCGGAAGCAGATGCAACTCGAGCTGAAGCGGATCCAGCAGGAGGTCGGGATCACCTTCATCTACGTCACGCACGACCAGGAAGAGGCGATGACGATGTCGGATCGCCTCGCGGTGATGCGACTCGGGAGGATCGAGCAGATCGGGCATCCCGAGGACGTCTACGAGCGCCCGGACACGGAGTTCGTCGCCAGCTTCCTCGGGGCGTCGAACCTGCTCGACGGCGAGCTCAAGGAGCACGCGAACGGGGTCTCGCCGGTCCTGCTCGCCGGCGGCGATCTCGTGCACCTCCCCTCGGACCGCGCGCCGTACGCGAACGGCGCATCCGTCCGGGTCGGGGTCCGTCCCGAGAAGATCACGATCGCGCCCGACGACGGTTCGCCGCCACCGTCAGGCTGGAACGCCGTCGGCGGCCTGCTCCGGATGTCCACGTACATCGGCGTGAGCCACCAGTACAAGGTCGAGGGGCCGGGGGGGCACGAGCTCACCGTGTGGGTGCAGAACCTCGGGGCCGATCCCGCGCCCAGAACCGGCGAACGCGTCCGGTTGTCCTGGCGGTGGGAGCACACGTTCGTCGTGCTGCCCCAGGAGCTTCGATCCCAGGAGGAGGAAGAGGGAACATGAACGATCGTCCCGGCGACGCCGGCTCTCCGATCATCGACCCCGCGCTGCTCCGGGGGCTCACCCGGCAACGGATGACGCGCCGGGACCTGCTTCGAACGGCCGGCGTCGGCGCCGGCGCGCTGTCGCTCGGCGCGATCCTCGCGGCGTGCGGGGGCCAACCCGGCGGCGGGCAGGCCGGCGGCGAGACGGGCGGCACGTCGCCGAGCCAGGCGGCCGGGCTGTTCGACGGCGAGCCGAACGGGACCCTGAACTTCGCGAACTGGCCGCTGTACATCGACAAGAAGCGGGTCGAGGGCGAGACGACCTTTCCTTCGCTGGAGGCCTTCACCGAGCAGACCGGCATCGTCGTGGACTACCGGGAGGCCATCAACAGCAACACGGAGTTCTTCGGGACGATCCAGCCGCTGCTCGCGGGCGGGCAGTACACGGGCTACGACATCATCGTCATCACCAACGGCGACACGCTCAACCAGCTCCTCCGCCTGAACTACCTGGTCGAGCTCCCCGCCGATATGCGCCCCAACTTCGATCAGTACGCGAGCGTCGCGGTCAAGGACCCGAGCTACGACCCGGGCAACCGGTTCACGATGGCCTGGCAGTCGGGGCTCACCGGCATCGGGTGGGATCCCGCACAGGTCGCGTCGCTCCGGCCCGACAACCCCGAGATCACCAGCGTGATGGACCTGTTCGATCCGGCCTTCGCCGGCAAGGTGGGCATGTTCGCCGACAACGCCGACATGCCCAACCTCACCCTGATCGGCCTCGGGGTGGAGCCCGAGACCTCCACGCCGGCCGACTGGCAGCAGGCGGCCGACCTCCTTAATCAGCAGAAGGACGACGGGGTCGTTCGACAGTACTTCACGCAGAACTACACGAACGCGCTGCAGAACGGCGACGTCGCGGTGACCATGGCGTGGTCGGGCGACATCTACCAGCTGAACGCGTCGGGCGACGTCTCCGGCCTGCAGTTCACGATCCCCGAGGAGGGGGTCGTCATCTGGACGGACAACATGACGATCCCGATCGGCGTGGAGAACCCGGTCGACGCGATCACCTACATGGACTTCGTCTACGACCCGGAGATCCAGGCGCTCATCGAGGGTTGGGTCAACTACATCTCGCCGGTCCCGACCGCGGCCGACTACATCGACCCGCCGGAGCTTGCCGACAGCCCCTTGATCTTCCCGAGCGAGGAGGACCTCGCGAAGACGCACACGTACTACCAGTTCAAGACGCCGGAGGAGCAGCAGGAATGGAACGCGCTCTTCCAGCCGATCTACGGCGGATGATCCCGGCGAGGGGTCCGGCGTGAGCGGCTCGAGCGTCGACGACGTCGTCAAGGCCGGTGCGCCCCTCCTCGAACGGCGGCCGCCGAATCGCCGAAAGCGGGCGGCGCCGTACTGGCTGGCCGCCCCGGCCTCGATCTACCTGGCGATCTTCTTCCTCGTGCCGATCGGCTACATGGCGTACACGTCGCTGTGGTCGGGGTTCCTCGGGTCGTACGCCTTCACCTGGAACTTCGCGAACTATCGGTTCGGAATCGAGAGCTACGGCGACATCTTCCTCCGGTCGCTCGTGTACGCGAGCGTGGTCACGTTCATCGCTCTCGTGCTCGCGTATCCGGTCGCGTACTGGATCGCGTTCTACGGCGGTCGTCGGAAGAACGTGTTTCTCCTCCTCCTGCTCCTTCCGTTCTTCGTCTCGTTCATCATCCGCACGATCCAGTGGGGGTTCCTGCTCGCGGACGACGGCATCGTGCTCGGAACGTTGAAGGACTGGGGGCTGCTCCCCGATTCGTTCCGCGTGCTCGGGACCACGACGGCGGTCATCGCCGGGATCACGTACAACTTCCTGCCGTTCACGGCGCTGCCGCTCTACGTGGCGCTCGAGCGGATCGACAAGCGTCTGGTCGAGGCCGGGAAGGACCTCTACGCAGGCAAGGCGACGACGTTTCGAACCGTGGTCTGGCCGCTCTCGCTCCCCGGCGTGTTCGCGGCGTTCCTGCTCACGTTCATCCCCTCGGTCGGCGACTACGTGAACGTTGCCGTCCTGGGCGGTCCCAACAACACGATGATCGGCAACGTGATCCAGCGTGAGTTCCTCGAGAACTTCAACTACCCGGTGGCGGCCGCCTTGTCGTTCACGTTGATGGCCGCGCTCCTGGTGGGCGCGACGATCTACGCCCGCGCCCTCGGCACGGAGGACGTCACCGCGGGGGCTGCGCGCGCATGAGCGCCGTCGCCACCGCCGATCGTCCGAGCACCGCAGCCGTGGGCGGCCCGGCTCCCGTCCACCGGTCCCAGAAGCGCTGGACGCGGTTCATCCTGCCCGTCTACACGACGGTGTTCATCGTCTACCTGATCGTGCCGATCGCGGTGATGATCGTCTTCAGCTTCAACACGCCGGAGGGGCGGTTCAACATCCGTTGGGAGGGCGCCTCGCTCGATGCGTGGCGGAACCTGTTCTTCGAGCCGCAGCTCACGGAGTCGCTGATCGTGACGCTCCAGCTCGCGTTCGCCTCGACCATCCTGGCCACGATCCTCGGCACGTTCCTCGGCCTGGCGCTCGGCCGGTATCGGTTCCGCGGCGCCGGCGTGATGAGCTTCGTGATCTTCCTGGCGATCGCGTCGCCGGAGATCATCCTCGGCTCCTCGCTCCTCACGATGTTCGTGAACGCCCAGGTCCCGCTCGGCTTCCTCACGCTGCTCCTGGCGCACGTGATGTTCTCCCTCTCGTTCGTCGCGATCACGGTCCGCGCGCGGGTGCAGGGGATGGACCGGTCGCTGGAGGAGGCGGCGGGAGACCTGGGGGCCGACCCGCGGACGACGTTCCTCAAGGTGACGCTCCCCCTCATCATGCCGGGCGTGATCTCGGGCGCTCTCTTGGCCTTCGCGCTCTCGATCGACGACTTCGTGATCTCCAACTTCATCAAGGGGACGGAGACGACCTTCCCGCTGTGGGTCTTCGGCGCCACGCGGAACGGGCTGCCGCCGCAGGTGAACGTCATGGGGACGATCCTGTTCCTGTTCGGGCTCGCGATCGTGGGCGCTCAGGTCGTGCTGGCGAGCCGCCGGGGTCGACGCGAACGCGCGGACGCCGCCCGGTGATTCCGAGCAACGACCTCGACGTGTCGCCTGCTCCTCTTCCTTCGCACCCCCATTGACTTTGTGAATCCGTTCACAAAGTCGGCCGGAAATGGCCCCTGACCTGGGGAAACGCACGACCCCGAGCTTTGACGTCGGGAAGAGGGCCCGGATATACTCGCGGCGGCCATGCCCCAGCCGAACCGCAACGACGCATGGTCGGGCATGGGGACCGGGTGGGCGATCAGCGCGACGCTGCTCGGGGGGATCCTCGTGTGGGGCGGGATCGGCTTCCTGGTCGACCGGCTGCTCGGGACCGCCCGTGTCTTCACGGTCATCGGGTTCGTCCTCGGGGCCGCCGGCGGGATCTACATCGTGTACCTCAGGTACGGGAGGGAAGACGGCCGGGATGGTTGAGCCCGAACGCGAGCTCGTCCGCCGCGTTCTTCCCCTTGCGCTCCCCGCGGTGGGGCTCGCGTTCGCCGCCGGGGCCCTCGCCGGCGGAACGGACACCGGATGGTCGGCCGCCCTCGGCGTCGCCGTCGTCCTCGCGAACTTCTTCGCGTACGCGCTCTCCCTCGGCTGGGCCGCCCGGATCTCGCCGACCGCCGTGTTCGCGGTCGGCCTCGGCGGCTTCATGGTGCGCATCGCCGTGATCGTGGCGCTCCTGGTGGGGCTCAACTCGCTGCCGTGGTTCTCGGCCGTCGCGTTCGTCGTCGCGGTGATCCTCGCGACGATCCTGCTGCTCGGGTTCGAGATGAAGGTGCTCTCGGGCCGCCTGCAGGCCGACATGTGGCGGTTCCCGCCGGAGCGGGCGCGATGACGGCCGCGATCCTGGCCGCGTTCGAGCCGCCGACGACGAAGGACTTCGTGTGGGGGTGCTGGGGGCCGTCGCTCGAGATCGGCGGGTTGACCTTCTGCCTGAACTTCATCACGTTCCTGGTCCTGCTCGGCTTCCTCCTCTACCTGGCGTTCTTCTTCTTCGCCCTCCGGCGGCCGCGGGTGGTGCCGGGCAAGTTCCAGAGCATGGCCGAGCTGGGGATCCAGTTCGTCCGTGAGAACATCGCCCTCCCGATGATCGGCCCCGAGGGCGATCGGTTCATGCCGCTACTCGCGTCGCTGTTCTTCGCGATCTTCTTCTGGAACATCTTCGAGGTGGTCCCGGGGATCAACTTCTCCTCCAACAGCCGGATCGCGTTCCCACTGGTCATGGCCCTGATCGCGTGGGTCACCTACAACGCGGTCGGGATCAGCCGCCACGGGTTCGCCGGCTATCTGAAACACGTGATGGTCCCGCCGGGAGCGCCAGCACCCCTGCTGGTGCTGCTCGTTCCGATCGAGTTCATCACGGCGATCCTGATCCGGCCGATCACGCTGTCCGTCCGACTCTGGGCCAACTTCGTGGCCGGCCATTTCCTGCTCGCCGTCTTCTTCCTCGGCACGATCGCAATGCTCCAGGGCGGGTTCACGGCGATCTTCGCCCCGTTCTCGTTCGCGATGTCCGTGGTGCTGGTTGGTTTCGAGGTCTTCGTGTCGTTACTTCAGGCGTTCATCTTCTCCATCCTCACCGCCTCCTACATCGGCGGCGCGATGGCCGAAGAGCACTGACGAAGGAGGCGTTCGGATGTTCGGATTGCTCGCGCAGGTGACGGGGGACCTCGAGGCCATCGAGACGGTGGGTCGCGGCCTGGTGATCGGGCTCGCCGCGATCGGCCCGGGGATCGGGCTCGGGATCCTGATCGGCAAATCCGTCGAGGCGATGGCCCGCCAGCCCGAATACGCAGGCCAGGTGCGCGCGACGATGTTCATCGGCATCGGCCTGATCGAGGCGCTGGCGCTGTTCGGCATCGCCTTCTCGTTCATCATCTAGGGAGAGGGGCGAAACAGTGCTCGCAGCCATCTTCAGCGTCCTCTCCCAGGCCGAGGAGACGGTCGAGGAGACCAACGACGCCGCCGACCTCTACCCGCACTGGGAAGAGCTCCTAGTCGGGGCGCTCGCCTTCGCGATCCTGTTCTTCTTCATGTGGAAGTGGGTCATCCCGCGCGTCAACGCAATGCTCGAGGAGCGCCGTACGAAGATCCAGGGCGAGCTTGAGAAGGCCGAGGAGGCCCGCAGGGCCGCGGAGCAGGAGCTTGCCGATTACCGGCAGCAGCTGGCCGGCGCCCGAGAGGAGTCCAACCGGATCATCGAGGAGGCCCGCCGCGCCGCGGACCAGGTTCGCGCCGACGTCGAGGCCCGGGCGGAGCGAGAATCCGCCGCGATCGTCGCCCGCGCGCAGGAGGAGATCCGCGCCGAGCGCGACCGGGTCTTCCAGGAGCTGCGATCGGAGGTCGCCGACATCGCCGTCGGGCTCGCCGGCCGAGTCGTCGGCACGACGCTCGACCCAAAGGCGCATCAGCGGCTGATCGACGAGTACATCGACGAGATCGCCGGGAACGGGAAGAACTGAGTGGCGGACAAGGACGCGCTCGTTCGCGGCTACGCGGAGGCCCTCTTCCGGATCGCCGAGGCGGAGGGGGAGCTGGACCTCGTCGAGGGCCAGCTGTACGCCTTCGCCAAGCTCCTCGAGCAGCAGACACGCGTCCGGGAGGCGCTGATCGATCCCAAGCTGCCGGCCGAGAACAAGCGCGGCCTGATCCGGGACGCGCTCGGCGAGCACGCCAACCCGAACACGGTCAGCCTGTTGGGATTCCTGGCGGAGCAGGGGCACGCCCGCGAGCTGGGTCGGATCGTCGAGAGCCTCGCCGAGGTCTCGGCGGAGGGGCGCCGTCGCGCCCTCGCCGAGGTCCGGAGCGCCGTGCCGCTGAACGAGGGGCAGCGCGCGCGCCTTGCGGAGGCCCTCTCCAGGGCCACCGGTCGCCAGGTCGAGGTCCGGGTGGTCGTGGACCCGAGCGTGCTCGGCGGCGTCATCGCGCAGGTGGGCGACGAGATCTTCGACGGCTCGGTGAAGAGCCGGTTGGACGAGGCGAAGCAGCACCTGGGCGCCTGAATGACGGGGAGCGAGTGATCACATGGCCGTGGACGAGCTGAACTTCGATCCCAAGGGCATCGCGGAGGCCTTGCGGCGCAACGTCGAGAGCTTCAAGCCCTCGGTGGAACGCGAGGAGGTCGGCCGGGTCGTCGAGGCGGGCGACGGCATCGCGCGCGTGAAGGGTCTGCCGAGCGCGATGTCCAACGAGCTGCTCGAGTTCCCAGGCGGCGTGCTCGGGCTCGCGTTCAACCTCGACGAGGACGAGATCGGCTGCATCATCCTCGGCGAGTCCGAGCACATCGAGGAGGGGGGCCTGGTCAAGCAGACGGGCCAGATCCTCTCGGTGCCGGTCGGCGACGGGTTCCTCGGCCGCGTGATCGACCCCCTCGGGGTCGCGATCGACGGCAGGGGGCCGATCCCCGAGGAGGGTCGACGCATCCTCGAGGTCCAGGCGGCCAACGTCGTCGACCGCCAGCCCGTGAAGGAGCCGCTGCAGACCGGGATCACGGCGATCGACGCCATGACCCCGATCGGTCGCGGGCAGCGCGAGCTGATCATCGGCGACCGCCAGACGGGCAAGACCGCCATCGCGATCGACGCGATCATCGCCCAGCGGGACAACTGGCAGAGCGGCGACCCGAAGAAGCAGGTCCGCTGCATCTACGTCGCCGTCGGCCAGAAGGCCTCGACGGTCGCCGAGGTGGTCGAGACGCTCCGCGACAACGGCGCGCTCGACTACACGGTCGTCGTGAACGCGTCGGCCTCGGACCCGACGCCGTACCAGTACATCGCGCCGTACTCGGGCGCCGCGCTCGGCGCGCACTGGATGTACAAGGGTCTGCACGCGCTCGCCGTCTACGACGACCTGTCCAAGCAGGCGACCGCGTACCGGACGCTCTCCCTCCTGCTCCGGCGTCCGCCCGGCCGAGAGGCGTACCCGGGCGACGTTTTCTACCTGCACTCCCGGCTGCTCGAGCGCGCCGCGAAGCTGTCGGACGAGCTCGGCGCCGGGTCGCTCACGGCGTTGCCGATCATCGAGACGAAGGGCAACGACGTGTCGGCCTACATCCCGACCAACGTCATCTCGATCACGGACGGGCAGATCTACCTCGAGCCGGACCTCTTCTTCGCGGGCGTCCGGCCGGCCATCAACGTCGGCATCTCGGTTTCGCGGGTCGGCGGCAACGCGCAGATCAAGGGGATGAAGAAGATCGCCGGGCGGCTGCGGATCGACCTCGCGCAGTACCGGGCGCTCGAGGCGTTCGCGCAGTTCGGCTCCGAGCTCGACAAGGCCTCGCAGCGCCAGCTCGCGCGCGGCGCCCGCGTCGTCGAGATCCTGAAGCAGCCCCAGTACCGGCCGGTGGCGGTCGAGCGCCAGGTAGTCGCCATCTGGGTGGGGACCGGCGGGCACCTCGACGACCTGCCGGTCGGGGACGCCAAGCGATTCGTCGAGGAGTTCACCGACCGGCTGGCATCGGGCACGAACGTGCTAGACCAGATCCGGGAGACCGGCGACCTGTCGGAGGAGAGCGAGACGACGCTGAAGCAGGCCGTCGAGGACTTCACGCAGGCGTTCGCACCGAGCGAGGCCGCACCGGGAAGCGAGGCGGCCGCGGGTCAGGGCTCGGCGCGCGACGCCGTTCGCGAGGACGTGGGCTGGGACCGGCTGTCCTCGGCCGAGGACGACGACGAGGAAGCCCCCGAGTAGGGCATGGGCGCGCAACTCCGGATCGTCCGCCGGCGGATCCGCGGTGTGCAGTCGACGATGAAGATCACGCGGGCGATGGAGCTCATCGCGGCCTCGCGCATCGTCAAGGCGCAGCAGCGGGTGATCCAGGCGCGGCCGTACGCGGACCTGCTCACGGCGGCGATGGAGGACGTTGCTCGCCAGACGGGGTCGCTCGTCCATCCGCTCCTCGAGGAGCGCGAGCGGCCCGAGCGCGCCGGCGTCCTGATCCTGGCGTCGGACCGTGGGCTCGCCGGCTCGTACAACGCGAACGTGCTCAAGCGAGCCGAGGCCGTCCTGCGCCGGGTCCGCGGCGACGGCGTGGATCCGGTGATCTACGCGGTCGGCAAGAAGGCGATCGGCTACTTCCGGTTCCGCGCGGTGCCGGTGGAGGTGTCGTGGTCGGGGGTCTCGGAGGTGCCGCGGTACGACGTGGCCGAGGAGATCGGGCGACGGCTGATCAGGGACTTCGGCGAGCGACGGATCGACGAGGTCCACACGGTCTACACGGACTTCCGATCCGCCTTCACGTTCCGGGCGACCGACAAGCGCTTCCTGCCGATCGCGCCGGAGGAGGTCGGCGGCCGGGCCGAGGGGATCCCGCATCCGGAGTACCTCTTCGAGCCGGAGCCCGCGGAGATCCTCGACGAGCTGTTGCCGCAGTACGTGGTGACCAAGATCTTCTTCGCGCAGCTCGAGTCGGCGGCGTCGGAGAACGCCGCCCGGCAGCGGGCGATGGCGGCTGCGACCGACAACGCGGAGGAGCTGATCAAGGTGCTGACCCGGCGGGCCAACCGCGCCCGCCAGGACGAGATCACGACGGAGATCATGGAGATCGTGGGCGGCGCCGAGGCGCTCGCCCGGGCGAGCGGGGAGTGAGCATGGCTGACAACGAGCACGCGAACGGTCGCGTCGTCCGGGTGATCGGCCCGGTCGTCGACGTCGAGTTTCCGCCCGAGGGCCTGCCCGAGATCAACACGGCGATCACCGTGGACGTCGAGCTCGGCGGCGAGACGACCACGATCACGTGCGAGGTGGCTCAGCACATCGGCGAGAGCGTCGTCCGGGCCGTCGCGCTGAAGCCCACCGACGGGCTGGTCCGCGGGGCGCCGGTGGTGAACACCGGCGCGCCGATCACGGTCCCGGTCGGCGAGGGGGTCCTCGGGCACGTCTACAACGTGCTGGGCGAGCCGCTCGACACCGACGCCGCCGAGATCCACCCGGCCGACCGCTGGCCGATCCACCGCCAGCCCCCGCCCTTCGAGGAGCTCGAGGCGCGCCAGCAGATGCTCGAGACGGGGATCAAGGTCATCGACCTGCTGGAGCCGTACGTGCAGGGCGGCAAGATCGGCATGTTCGGGGGCGCCGGGGTCGGCAAGACGGTCATCATCCAGGAGATGATCCGCCGCCAGGCCGAGCAGCACGGCGGCGTCTCGGTCTTCGCCGGCGTCGGCGAGCGCACCCGCGAGGGCAACGACCTGTTCCTGGAGATGAGCGAGTCGGGGGTGATCGAAAAGACCGCGCTCGTCTTCGGTCAGATGGACGAGCCGCCCGGCGTTCGACTCCGGGTCGCGCTGGCGGCGCTGACCATGGCGGAGTACTTCCGCGATGTCGAGCGGAAGGACGTGCTGCTGTTCATCGACAACATCTTCCGCTTCACGCAGGCGGGCTCGGAGGTGTCGACGCTCCTCGGGCGGATGCCGAGCGCCGTGGGCTACCAGCCGACGCTCGCCGACGAGATGGGCGACCTCCAGGAGCGGATCACCTCGACGAAGGGTCGCTCCATCACCTCGCTCCAGGCGATCTACGTGCCGGCCGACGACATCACCGACCCGGCGCCGCACACGGCGTTCGCGCATCTGGACGCGACCACGGTGCTCTCGAGGGAGATCTCCGCGCTCGGCATCTATCCCGCCGTCGACCCGCTGGACTCCACGAGCCGGATCCTCGACGCCCGGTACGTCGGACAGGAGCACTACGACGTCGCTCGCCGCGTCCAGGAGATCCTGCAGCGCAACCGGGACCTGCAGGACATCATCGCGATCCTCGGGGTCGACGAGCTGTCCGAGGAGGACAAGGTGATCGTCGCCCGGGCGCGCCGGATCCAGCTCTTCCTGTCGCAGCCGTTCTTCGTGGCCGAGCAGTTCACCGGCATCCCCGGCAAGTACGTGCCCATCGACGAGACGATCGCCTCCTTCAAGGCGATCTGCGTCGGCGAGTACGACCACCTGCCCGAGCAGGCGTTCCTGCTCGTGGGCGGGGTCGAGGAGGCCGTCGAGGCGGCGAAGAAGATGGAGGAGGCGGCCTAGTCCGTGGCGACGCTCGACGTCCACCTCGTCACGCCCGAACGGGAGGTGTGGGCCGGCCCCGCGCAGATGGTCATCGCGCACGGCGTGGACGGCGACGTGGGAATCCTGCCGGGCCATGCGCCGTTGCTGATCCGCCTGGCGATCGCGCCGATCCGGATCCAGCGCGAGGACGGACACTGGGAGCGAGCCGTGGTCGACGGTGGGTTCCTGCACGTGACCGGTGGCGAGGAGGGGACGCGGGTCGACGTCCTCGCCGCCAACGCGGGCCTCGAGGGCGAGATCGACCGCGACGCCGCCGAGGTTCGGGTCCGCGAGCTCGAGGACCGGCTCCGGACCGAGGACGACGAGGCGCTGCGGGACGAGCTCGCCAGGGCGTCGGCTCGGGCCAACCTGCCCGCCTGACGCTGCGAGGTCGCGGCGACCGCCGGCCCTAGACTTGGAGATTCGATGGATCGACTCCTGGTGACGGGGGGGACGAGCCTTCAGGGAACCGTCCCCATCGCCGGCGCGAAGAACTCGGCGCTGAAGCTCATGGCGGCCGCGCTGCTCGCCGACGGACGGACGACGATCCACAACGTCCCGCGGATCCAGGACTGCATCACGATGGTCGAGGTGCTGGAGCACCTGGGCGCCCGCTGCTCCTGGACCGATGGCACGCTCATCGTGGACACCACGCCGGTGGAGCCGCTCGAGACGCCCTACGAGCTCGTCAGCCGGATGCGCGCCTCGATCCTGGTCCTCGGCCCGCTCCTCGCGCGCTTCGGGCGCGCTCGGGTCGCGATGCCGGGCGGCTGCAACATCGGCTCACGCAAGATCGACCTCCACGTCCGGGGCCTCGAGAAGATGGGGGCGCGTTTCACCTCGGAGCACGGCTACCTCGAGGGCCACTCGGATGGGCTCCGAGGCGCGGTGATCTCGCTCGACTTCCCGAGCGTGGGCGCCACCGAGAACGTCCTGATGGCGGCGGTCGCGGCGAGGGGGACGACCGTCATCGAGAACGCCGCCCGTGAGCCCGAGCTCGTCGACCTCGCCGACTTCCTCACCGCGATGGGAGCCCGGATCGGGGGCGTGGGGACGCCGACCGTGGAGATCGAGGGCGTCGACGCGTTCGCGCCCGTCGAGCACACCGTGATCCCGGATCGCGTGGAGGCCGGGACGTTCGCGATCGCGGCCGCGGCGACCGAGGGCAGCGTCGTGTTGGACGGCGCCCGGAGCGACCACATGGATCTCGTCTTCTCCAAGCTGGCCGACGCCGGGGCCGACGTGCTCGCCACCGAGGGCGGTGTGGCGATCAGCATGCCGCGACGACCCGCGGCCGTCGACCTCGTGACGCTCCCGTACCCCGGGTTCCCGACCGACCTCCAGCCTCAGATGATGGCGCTGCTCGCGGGCGCCGACGGGACGAGCATCGTGACGGAGAACGTGTTCGAGAGCCGGTTCATGTTCGTCGACGAGCTGAACCGGATGGGGGCCGACATCCGGACCGAGGGGCACCACGCCGTCATCCGCGGCGTCGACCGGCTGTCGGCGGCGCCGGTCCGCGCGCTGGACATCCGCGCCGGCGCAGCGATGGTCATCGCCGCCCTGGCCGCCGACGGCCTGACCGAGATCGAGGACCTGTACCACGTCGACCGGGGCTACCAGGACTTCGAGGCCAAGATCGTCGCCCTCGGCGCCGAGGTCCGCCGGGAGCGTCAGCTTTCCTCGGCCCTGTCGTGACCCGCGCGCGTCTCGGCGCGCTCGCGCTCCTGTTCGCGGTGGTGGCGATCGGCATGGCTCCGGCGCTCGCCCAGGACGAACGCGGGACGGGCGAGGTCTACCTCTTCCTCGTCCCCGGCGTGTCCTTCGAGGAGTTGCTCGGCGTGCCGGAGATCGCGTCGCTCGCCGCCGAGGGCGGGGCCGCGCTCATGCGGCTGCAGGGAGGCTTGCCGACGGAGGGAGAGCCCGGGATCACGCCCGGGGAGACGAACGTTCACCAGCGGTGGCTGGAGCCGGGCGAGGGAGGGCTCGGTGCCGTCGCGGACACGATCGTCGAGACGGTCCGCTCGGCGGGGGGCGAACGCGTCCTCGTCCTCGTCGGGTCGACGACCTCGTCGCCGGCCATGGTGGGGGTCAAGGACGACCTCTACCCCCTCGTGGTGGCGGAGGGCTCCGCGAGCGGGCTCTTCCGGCGTGAGGGAGAGGCCCGTTCGCTCACGTCCGACTCGACGCGGCGCTCGGGCGTGGTCACGGATCTGGACGTCACGCCGACGATCGCAGAGTTCTTCGGGGTGGACCCTCCCGTCGACTCGACGGGTTCGACGATCCGCTTCTCCCCGGAGCCCGCCCCGTTCGCGTTGCACGAGCGTTACCTCGCGCAGCGGCGCATGTACGTTCCCGTCGGCACGGCCGCGGCGCTCTACGTGACCGGGGTCGGGCTCCTCGCCGTCGCGTTCCTCGCGGGTCGGGCGCTGGTGCCCGCGCAATGGCGGCGCGTCGCCGGCTGGGCGACGTTCTCCGTCCCGATGTTGGCCACGGGCCTGCTGGCGGCCGGTCACCTGTCGGTGCTCTCCTACGCCACCGCGGTCCCGATGGTCGCGATCGTGACGGTGTTCGGTACCATGGCGTTCTCGCCGCTCGAGCGCCGGGATTTGACGCTCGTCCCGGCCGGGATCGGCCTCGCCGTGCTCGCCTACTTCGTGCTGGAGGCGCTCCTCGGCTGGACGGGGATGCTGACGCCGCTGCTCGGGGGCTCGCAGCTGGACGGAGGGCGCTTCTACGGGCTCCCGAACGTCGCGATCGGCCTGCTGGTGGGCGGGGCGCTCTGGGTCGCGCAGCGGGTCGGGACGAGCCGCGGCTTCTGGCTGCTCTGCGGGCTCGGGCTGTTCGCCGGCCTGCCCTTGGTCGGGGCGAATCTCGGTGGGGCGGTCACGTCGTTCGCGGCGGCCGGCCTGTGGCTCGCGGTCCGGGAGCGGGAGCGCCTCGGGTTCGGGAAGGGCCTCGCCGCGTTCCTGGGCGTGACCGCGGCCGGGAGCTTGGTGATCCTCGTGGCCCACGCGGTTTCGCCCGTCGCGACGCACGTCACGGAATTCGAGCGGGACGTCGATGGGGTGGCGGGCGTCATCGGGAAGTTCGTGGACCGACTCCAGGTAGGGTTCGACCTGATCGCCCGGAGCCCGGCGGCCCTCGTGCCGGTGCTCGGGCTGCCGGTCGCCCTCTACGTGGCGCTCCGGCCGCCGCCGTCGATCCGCGCGACCTTCGAGCGGTGGCCGGCCTGGCGCGACGCCATGCTCGTCACGATCCTCGCCGGGTTGATCGCCTACGTCGTGAACGACTCGGGTCCCGCGGCGGCGGGCCTCGCGTTCGGCCTCGGGCTCGGCGGGATGCTCGGCGTGTCGCTCCTGGCAACGGCAGGCAAGATGGGGGAACGATGAGTGCCGAGCAGATCCCGCCGCGGCCGGACGGGATGCACCCCGCCGCGACGCCGTCCTCCGCGATCCCGTTGGGCGTCGCAGGACGTCCCAAGGCGACCTGGGGCGTCTGGGAGGCCATCGCCATCTACGTCCTGGCGATCGTGCTCGGCGGTTTCGCCACGCTGCCGTTCCTGCGGCTGATCGAGGACGAGGACCTCGCGAACCTGGCGTCGACCGCCGCCGCCGCCGTCGTCATCGTGGGCGTGCTCCTCGCGTGGCTCTCGAGGGCGCACCCGGGCTGGCGCTCGGTGCTCGGCTTCCCAGAGCGCGGACGCTGGTGGCCCGAGATCCGGAGATCGGTCGGGTTCGGCCTTCTCCTGTATCCCGTCATGGTCTTCGGCGTCGGGCTCGTCGTGAGCGTCGTGCTGACGGCCGTCTCCGGAGAGCAGGCGCAGGCGCCCGAGCAGGTCCCGCCGGACCTCTCGGCCGTCGCGGTGGTCGTGACGGCCGTATACGCGATCGTGATCGCGCCGATCCACGAGGAGCTCTTCTTCCGCGGGGTGCTGTTCCGCGCCGTGCGCGACCCGCACGGTCTGGTTGCCGGCCTGCTCGCCTCGGGCCTCGGCTTCGCGCTGATCCACTACCTCGACGGGGACTGGCAGGACACGCTGCTGCTCATGGGCGTGATGCTGTTCAACGGGATCGCGCTGGCGTGGTGGTACGAGCGCCGAGGGACGATCGTGGCGCCGGTCGTGGCGCACATGGTCTTCAACGTGATCGGGCTGACCCTGATCTTCACGATCGGATGAGGGAGGAGGAGGGCGTGGCGATCTTCCCGAGCGACGAGTGGCTGACGATCTACCGGGACCGCATCAACGCGTCGCCGGCGTACCGGGAGGCGGCGGCCACCTGGGAGGGATCGGTCGCGTTCGTGTTCGAGGCCGAGCCCGACCACGGGGTCCCCGACGAGCTGTGGGCCCTGCTCGATCTCTGGCACGGCGAGTGCCGGGACGCCCGCATGCTCGATCCCGCCGAGGGCGACCGCGCGCAGTACGTGATCCGCGCCCCCTACTCGCGGTGGAAGGAGGTCGTGCTGGGCGATCTCGACCCGGTGAAGGGCATGATGCAGGGCAAGTTGAAGGTCCAGGGCGACCTCGCGACGATCGTCCGGTACGTGCGGGCGGCCAACGAGCTCGTGCACCTCACGATGGAGGTCCCGACCAGCTTCCTCGACGAGCGACCGGCCGCGAGCGTCTGACGCCGTGCGCGCGGTCGTCTACCGCGGCCCGGGGCGGCTCGAGGTCGCCGACGTCCCCGGCCCGCTGATCGAGGACCCCCGCGACGCGATCGTGCGGGTGAGCGTCTCGGCGATCTGCGGCTCGGATCTCCACTTCGTCCACGGCAAGGCGCCGCTCGAGCCCGGCGAGACGATCGGCCACGAGGCGGTCGGGATCGTCGAGGACGTCGGCGACGCCGTCGTGCGGTTCGCGGCGGGCGACCGGGTCGTCGTCTCGTTCGACATCGCCTGCGGGGCGTGCTGGTTCTGCCGGAACGGGCAGACGCAGCTCTGCGAGGACGCGCGGATCCTCGGCGCCGGGCTCTTCGGCGGGTCTCTCGGGGGCGCCCAGGCAGAGCTCTTGCGCGTCCCGAACGCGGACGTGAACCTGCTCGCGCTCCCCGGCTCGATCGACGACGACCGAGCGGTGTTCCTGGGCGACGTGCTGGCGGCCGGGTACCACGCGGCCGAGCTCGGAGACGTCCGGCCGGGGGAGACCGTCGCGGTCGTGGGCGTGGGGCCCGTGGGCCACCTCGCCGCGCAGTCGGCGTTGCTCCACGACCCTGGGGAGGTCGTCGCGATCGACCTCGACGAAGACCGGCTGGTGCTGGCGGAGCGCGCGGGGGCCGCCCCGGTCAACGCCGCGCGGAGCAATCCCCAGACCGCCGTGTTCGAACGCACGGAGGGGCGCGGAGCCGACGTCGTGATCGAGGCCGTCGGGTCGCCGGCCGGCTTCGCGTGCGCGCTCGACGTCGTCCGCCGTGGCGGGCGGATCGTCGTGGTCGGGATGTACGCCAGCGAGGTCATCTCCGCGCAGCTCGGCGTCTGGTGGACCCGCGCACTCGATCTTCGGTTCACGGGGCTGTGCCCGGTCCACGCCGTGTGGGAGCCGGCGATGGCGGAGCTCGCGCGCGGTCGGATCGATCCACTCCCACTCGTCTCGCATCGGCTGCCCCTGGAGGAGGCGGCCGAGGGGTACGAGCTGTTCGACGACCGGCGCGCGACGAAGGTCCTCCTGTTCCCGTGAGGGCGAGCGGCGACCACGCCGGCACCGAGCCGCTGGGGCGTGTCGAGATCGTGCTCCTCGACGCGGATCCGAACGGCCTGGCCGAGATGCTCGCCGGCCTGCTGGAGGCGAACCTCGCCCGGCACCCCGATCGATCGGCGCTCCTGCTCCCGGCCGTGGTGGAGCTGGACGCCGTCGACGCCGACGTCACGGTGAGTGTTCGAACGCTCCCCGGGCGCATCGAGATCGCCAACGGCCCGGCGGGCGAGGCCGCCGACGTCGAGCTTCACGCCTCGAGCCAGGGCCTGCTCGCCCTGTCCGCGGTGCCCCTTCGCCTCGGGCTCCCGGATCCCTTCCGGCGGTCGGGGCGGTCGGTGCTCGGGGAGATCATGAGACGACGCGTGCGAGTATCGGGCATGCTCCGGCACCCGGTCGTGCTCTCGCGGTTCGCGCGGCTGCTCTCGGTCGCGTGATGCGCCCGGCCGAACCGACACTTCCCGCGCCGCCGGGGCGGGAGCGCCGCGTCCTGCCGTCGGTCGTGGTCCTCCTGGTCCTCGTCGTGGTGGTCCTCGGCGGCTACGTCACCGCGGGGGCGCTGTCCTCGGCCGCCGGGCCGCCGATCGATGTCGCCGGCGTCGTGCGCGTCTCGCCGCTCTCGGGCTGGGAGCTCGCCGAGCGCTTCGCGGATCCACCGGCCGCACGGCTCACGCGCGGCAGTGCGAACCTCGACGTGGCCGCCGTCTCCTTCGCCGGGGCGGGGGACGACCTCGTGCGGGAGTACGTCGAGCAGGTGCTGGAGCCCGAGGCCGAACAGCTCTCGGTCTCGCGGGTCGAGGCCGTCACCCTCGATTCGGGTCTCCGCGGCTCCCGCCTCTTCTACGTCGGTACCTTCGGCGGCGTCCAGTCGCCGATCGAGGGCGAGGTGACGGCGCTCGTCCCGGTCTCGGGTTCCGCCGTGATCTTCGACGGGTGGGCGCCCTTCGGGCTCCTGCAGTACGCGCTCGACGACGTCGAGACGATGATCGAGCGCGCGGAGCTGTCGTGACGACCACGGCGCCCGCTCGAACGCCGCGAGGCGGCTGGGGCCGGCAGACCTCGCTCTTCCAGACGGGCCAGCCCGCGTTCTGGGTGTACCTCACGATCGTCGCCGTGACCGCCTACTACGCGTGGCAGGAGCAGCGGCTCTTCAGCGAGCTCTCGTCGTCCGGCTGGTTGCTGTCGTGGCTCCTCCTCATCGTCTACGCGCTCCCCTTGTTCCTTGCGATCTACCTGCTGGACCTCTACGAGCGGGAGCCGCTGTCCCTCGTGTTCGGCGCGCTCGTCTGGGGTGCCGTCGCGGCGACGGTCCTGTCCGCCCTCGCGAACCAGGGCTGGGGGCTCGTCGTAGCTCGGATCGGGGGGCCGGAGTTCGCCGCGCGGTGGACGGCGGCGCTCACGGCGCCGT
Source organism: Actinomycetota bacterium (assembly GCA_050692535.1). GTDB lineage: Bacteria > Actinomycetota > UBA4738 > UBA4738 > HRBIN12 > CALGFI01. Next base: position 18,501 of record JBOGVL010000007.1, read on the forward strand.
TCGTCGAGGAGATCACGAAGGCCGCCGGCGTCGTCCTCATCTACCTGATCGCACGGCGCGAGATGGACGACGTCATGGACGGCTTCGTGTACGGGGCGATGGTCGGGCTCGGCTTCGCGGTCGTCGAGGACGTCTTCTACTTCGTCGCGATCTTCGGAGGGACGCCCGCGGGCGTCCTCGCCGGCTTCTACGTCCGGGTTGTCTCGAGCGGGCTGTACGGCCACGTCCTGTACACCGGCCTGTCGGGCATGGGTATCGCGTACTTCGTCTCGCGATCCGACGAGCAGCCCTTCGGGAAGCGGCTGCTCGTCGCGGTCGGGCTCTTCGGCGCCGGGGTGGCGGGTCACTTCCTGTGGAACTCGCCGCTGCTGAACTTCTATCCGGGAACGGTGGAGGACGTCGGCGACTGGGCCCGCATCCCGCTCGCGGCGGCGATCAAGGGACTCCCGCTGCTCTTGGTCGTGATCGTCCTCGTCAACCTCGCTCACCGCCGCGAGCGGATGTGGCTCGAGGCCGCCCTCCGATCCGAGGCGAACTCGCCCGCCCTCTCGCGCACCGAGCTCGGGATCCTCGTCGACCCGGGCGCGCGGCGCCGGTCGCGGCGCGACATGCGCGCCCGGGCCGGAGAAGGCGCCGCGCGGCTGCTCAGGCGCCTGCAGCGGGAACAGGTGAACCTCGCGATGGTGCGGACCCGCGTGGCGGAGGCGGACGATCCGACGCTCGTCCGTCAGCGCCAGCTCTGCAAGTCGCTCCGCGACGCGCTCCTCGCCATGCCCGGGGCCGCGTCGGCCGGCGAGAGCGCGGGATCCTCCGCCGGGGGTCCGTTGCGCCCGCCGACGGGTGGGGCTTAGCGTGCTGCGGATGGCCGTCACGCGCTACTGCACGAGCTGCGGCCTCGACCGACGAGAGGGCGAGCGTTTCTGCCGCAACTGTGGCGCGCCGTTCGGGACCGCCGAGGCACGGGTCCTCGACCCGGCCGGCGTCGGGGACCGCGACGAGCCGACCATCCCTCGCGCCCCCGCATCGCCCGCTCCCGGCC
>JBOGVL010000008.1:0-19143 GCA_050692535.1 Actinomycetota bacterium
GGCCAAAGGTCCGCGTCGTCGACAAGCGCCGGTTCCGCGACGGAGACCCCGCGCCGGCCGATGTTGCCGGCGCGGCTCCGGCCGCCGAGGAATCGACGGCAGAGGCGCCGCCGTCCCCCGGGGACGACCTCACGCGCGCCCGCGCCGAGGCCGCCGAGTACCGCGACCATCTCCAGCGGCTGCAGGCCGAGTTCGAGAACTACCGCAAGCGGATGACGCGTTCGCAGGAGCGGATCGTCGAGGCGGAGCTGCAGCGGTTCGTCCAACGCCTGCTGGAGGTCTTGGACGAGTTCGACCTCGCTCTCATCGCCGCCGAGCGGCAGCCCGACTTCGAGCAGTTCCGCAAGGGGGTCGAGCTCGTGTACGCCAAGCTCGCGGAGTCGCTTCGCTCCGAGGGCCTCGAGCGGATCGACGCGGAGGGAAGGCCCTTCGACCCGAACGAGCACGAAGCGCTCATGCAGACGGGGGAGGGCGGCGGCGAGCCGCACGTGGCGGAGGTCTTCCGTCAGGGCTACAAGCTCCGCGGCAACGTGATCCGTCCTGCGAGCGTCCGCGTCGAGCGGGCGTGAGGCCGAAGGGCGCGCCGTGAGTGACGACGTCCGCCGCGAGTGGTTCGAGAAGGACTACTACCAGGTGCTCGGCGTGCCCAAGAACGCCACCGCCGCCGAGATCAAGAAGGCCTATCGCAAGCTCGCGCAGGAGAACCACCCCGACACGAATCCGGGCAACCGTCAGGCCGAGGATCGGTTCAAGGAGATCTCGGCCGCGTACGACGTCGTGGGCGACGAGGACAAGCGCAAGCAGTACGACCAGGTGCGGGAGATGGCGGCGTCCGGGTTCGGCGCCGGCGGCGGCTTCTCGAGCGGTGGTAGCGGCCGCGTCCGCTTCGAGGACATGGGCGGATTTCAGGTGGGCGACCTCGGCGATCTGTTCGGCGGGCTCTTCGGGACCGCGGGGCGGGCGCGCGGTGCCCGGCCGGCCCGCGGCGCAGACCTCGAGACCGAGATCACCGTCTCCTTCGACGACACGATGACGGGCACCACCGTGCCGGTCAGGATCTCGGGACCCGCGCCGTGCGAGACGTGCAACGGGTCGGGCGCGGCGCCCGGGACCAGCCCGGTGACGTGTCCGCAGTGCGGCGGGGTGGGTCAGGTCGCGGTGAACCAGGGGCCGTTCCAGATGTCACAGACGTGCCCCCGGTGCCACGGCTCGGGCCGGATCGTCGAGACGCCGTGTCCGGCGTGCGACGGCCGAGGGAGCCGGCGCCGGACGCGGAGCTTCCAGGTGAAGATCCCGGCCGGAATCCAGGACGGCGCCCGGATCCGGTTGTCCGGTCGAGGCGAGCCCGGATCCGCCGGAGGGCAGCCGGGCGATCTCTTCGTCCGGGTCGACGTGCGACCGCACCCGTTCTTCGGGCGGCAGGGCCACGACCTGACCGTCGAGCTGCCCGTCTCGTACGCGGAGGCGGCGCTCGGCGCGAACGTCCAGGTCCCCACGCTCAAAGGACCCGTGACGATGAAGGTCCCGGGCGGGACCCCCGCCGGCAAGACGTTCCGCCTCAAGGGCAAGGGTGCTCCCAAGCGTGGCGGCCGCGGCGACCTGCTGGTGACCGTCCAGGTGGAGGTACCGCAGAAGCTCTCCAAGCAGGAGAAGGACCTGCTGAAGCAGCTGTCGGCGGTCGAGAAGGAGTCGCCGCGCCGACGGCTCGGCGTGTAGGGAGGAACGACGTCGTGACCGATCCAGCAGACGCCGGGGGCCGCGAGCAGCGGCCGCGCGAGCGTGCGGTGTACATCATCAGCGTCGCCGCGGAGCTCGCCGGCGTCCACCCGCAGACCCTCAGGATGTACGAGCGCAAGGGACTGCTGCAGCCCAAGCGCACCTCCGGGAACACGCGGCGCTACTCGGAGCGGGACATCGAGCGGATCCGCGCGATCCAGGAGCTGACGCAGCTCGGCGGCATCAGCCTCGCCGGCGTCAAGCTGTTCATCGAGATGCGTGAGCGGCTCGACGAGATGCAGCGGCGCACGATCGAGCTCGAGCGCGAGCTGCGTCGGCGGGCGGCCGCCCGGGACGCGGGCTCGAGCGCCATCGTGCCGCTCCGCAGCGTCGTCCGGTTCCGGTGGGAGGAAGGCCCGGCCTCGTGAACGAGATCCGCGGATCGGGCGTCGTGCTGCGCGGGTTCCGGCCCGATGAGATCGATCTCGCGATGGCTCGGATGACGACGATCCCGGCCGTCGAGCTCGACGAGGAACGGGCGCGGCAACGTCGGGAGCGCCTCGAGCGCTCCGGACGACGCAACGGCTGGGAGGTGCTGTTCGCGATCGAGTCGGACGGGCGCCTCGTCGGCGACGTCCAGGGACGGTGCCCGGACAACGCGATGCCGCCCGGCGTCTGGGAGATCGGCATCGAGCTCTGGGACGAGGCGGACCGTGGGCGTGGCCTCGGCCGCGCGGTCGTGGGGCTGCTGTCATCTCATCTGTTCCGCGAGGAGGCGGCGATCCGGATCCAGGCGACGACGGACGTGGACAACGCCGCGATGCGCCGGGCGCTCGAGGCGCTTCGGTTCGGCTACGAGGGCGTCCTCCGCGGTTTCATGCCGGTCGCCGACGGGCCGCCTCGCGACTACGCGATGTACGGACTGACGAGAGACGACTGGGACAACGAGAAGGAAACATGGACCCCAACAAGCTGACGTTGAAGTCGCAGGCCGCGCTCGAAGGGGCGCGGCAACAGGCCACGGCGCGTAACCATCAGGCGATCGAGCCGGAGCACCTCCTGCTCGCGCTCCTCTCGGATCCCGAGGGGGTGGTGTACCCGCTGTTGCACGATCTGGGCGTGGCGCCGAAGCCGCTTCGCGATCTCGTGGATGCGGCGCTCGACCGCCTGCCCAAGGTCTACGCGCAGGGCGCCGAGGTGCGGATCTCGCCGGCCCTGGGCACCACGCTCGATACGGCGTTCCGCGAGGCGGAGGCGCTCACCGACGAGTACGTGTCGGCAGAGCACCTGTTCCTGGCGCTGCTCGAGGGGACGTCGACGGCCTCGCGCATCCTGCACGAGGCGGGACTGGAACGGGACGCGGTGCTCGCGTCGCTGGCGCAGGTGCGGGGCCGTCAGCGCGTCACCGACCAGAATCCCGAGGAGAAGTACCAGGTGCTCGAGCGCTACGGACGCGACCTCACCGACCTCGCCCGCCGCGGCAAGCTCGATCCCGTGATCGGTCGAGACGACGAGGTCCGGCGCGTGATCCAGGTGCTGTCCCGGCGAACGAAGAACAACCCGGTGCTGATCGGCGAGCCCGGCGTCGGCAAGACGGCGATCGTCGAGGGCCTCGCACAGCGGATCGTCGCGGGGGACGTCCCCGAGTCGCTCAAGGACAAGCGCGTCGTGGCGCTCGACCTCGGCGCGATGGTGGCGGGCGCCAAGTACCGGGGCGAGTTCGAGGAGCGCCTCAAGGCGGTGCTTCGTGAGATCGCGGAGTCCGATGGCGAGATCGTCACCTTCATCGACGAGCTGCACACGATCGTCGGCGCCGGCGCCGCCGAGGGAGCGATGGACGCCGGGAATATGCTGAAACCGATGCTCGCGCGCGGCGAGCTCCGCGCGATCGGCGCGACGACGCTCGACGAGTATCGAAAGCACATCGAGAAGGACCCGGCGCTCGAACGCCGCTTCCAGCCCGTGCTGGTCGAGGAGCCGAGCGTCGAGGACACGATCGCGATCCTGCGCGGCCTGAAGGAGCGGTACGAGGTGCATCACGGGGTTCGGATCCAGGACCCCGCACTCGTGGCCGCGGCGGTGCTGTCGGACCGCTATGTGAGCGGCCGGTTCCTGCCCGACAAGGCGATCGACCTGATCGACGAGGCCGCCTCGCGCCTGCGGATCGAGATCGACTCGATGCCGCTCGAGATCGACGAGGTCGAGCGCCGCGTCAAGCAGCTCGAGATCGAGCGGGCGGCGCTCCGGAAAGAGACCGACCCCGCGTCCCGGGAGCGCCTGGAGCGGCTCGAGAGGGAGCTCGCCGACCTGGAGGAGCAGAGCGCCTCGATGCGCGCCCACTGGCTGCAGGAGAAGGAGCGGATCGACCGGATCCGGCAGCTGAAGTCGGACATCGAGGCGGCGCACGGCGAGTTCGAGCGAGCCGAGCGCGAGGGCGACCTGGAACGCGCCGCCGAGCTGCGGTTCGGCCGCCTGGTGCAGCTCGAGCGAGAGCTCGAGGAAGAGAACGCGCGGCTCGAGGAGCTGCAGCGCGACCGCAAGATGCTGAACGAGGAGGTCACCGAGGAGGACGTGGCCGAGGTGGTCTCCACCTGGACCGGCATCCCGGTGAGCCGCCTGATGGAGGGCGAGATGCAGAAGCTCGTCCACCTCGAGGAGGCGTTGCACCGCCGGGTGGTCGGGCAGCGCGAGGCCGTGACCGCGGTCGCCAACGCCATCCGCAGGTCGCGGGCCGGGCTGTCGGATCCGGACCGGCCGATCGGCTCGTTCCTGTTCCTCGGTCCGACCGGCGTCGGGAAGACTGAGCTCGCACGGGCGCTCGCGGAGTACTTGTTCGACGACGAACGCGCCGTGGTGCGCGTCGACATGAGCGAGTACCAGGAGCGCCACACGGTGTCCCGCCTCGTCGGCGCGCCGCCCGGGTACATCGGGTACGAGGAGGGCGGGCAGCTCACGGAGGCCGTGCGCCGCCGGCCGTACTCGGTGGTCCTGCTGGACGAGATCGAGAAGGCGCACGGCGACGTGTTCAACGTGCTGCTGCAGCTGCTGGACGACGGGCGCCTCACCGACGGCCAGGGGCGGACGGTCGACTTCCGCAACACCATCGTGATCATGACCTCGAACCTCGGCAGCGCGGTCTTCCAGGATCCGTCGATTCCGGCCGACAAGCGCCGCGAGGAGATCCTCGAGGACGTTCGCGGCTTCTTCCGGCCCGAGTTCGTGAACCGGGTCGACGAGATCGTCGTGTTCGATCCGCTCGAGCGCGACCAGCAGCGCGAGATCGTCGAGATCCAGGTCCGGGCGCTCTCGCAGCGCCTGGCTCGGCGATCGCTCCGCCTCGAACTCACGGAGGCCGCGCGTGAGCACCTCGCCACGACCGGCTACGACCCGAGCTTCGGCGCGAGGCCGCTCAAGCGCCTGATCCAACGCGAGCTGCAGGACCCGCTGGCGATGCGGCTGCTCTCCGGCGAGGTCGTGGACGGCGATCGCGTCGTCGTGGATGCGGATGGTGGCCGGCTCGTGTTCCGCGTCGACCGTCCCGGGGCGGAGGTCTCCGCCCCGGCGTCGACGCGCTAGGTCGCGAGCCGGCCGCCGCTGCCTATACTCCGCCGATGGGCCTGTGGCCTCGCGTGATCGCGGTGGCGGTGGGGGTCGTCGTCGCGGCGCTCCTGTTCAAGATCCTGCACCCGATCGTCGTCCTCGCCGTCTTCGTCGCGGGGCTCGTCATCGTGTACACGGGCGGCCGTCGTCGGGCCCGGGACCCGGAGCAACGGGCCGGCGTCGACCTCCTCGGCCTCAAGCGCGAGGAGACGGATCCGTTCGGGATCGCCGGCTATCCGCTGACGCTGTTCGCCCGTGCCTCGGATCCCGAGGTCGAGGATCTCGTTTGGGGCCGCTGGCGATCGCTGGACGTCCACGTGTTCGGTCTGTCGTTCGAGCCCTCGGTGCTCGGACAGGAAGGGGAGCGATGGACGTTCGCGTGCGCCATGGCGAAGGTCGACGCCTCGCTTCCGGGGCTCGTCGCGGAGCCGCCGACGTTCCTGACGATGCTGAAGGGGCCGCCCGCGGCCGCGCCCGTCCGCCTCGGGGACCCGTCGTTCGAACGCGAGCTGCAGGTGTGGAGCGACGACCACGCCTTCGCCCGAGAGGTACTCGACGCCCCGATGCGGGAGTGGCTCCGATCGCTCGACCCGCACTGGGGGATGGAGCTCCTCGGCCACATCGCGATGATCTACGGCCCCAAGCCCGAGCGGCCGGACCTCGTGGCCACCCTCGACCTGCTGCGGGGTGTGCTCGAACGCCTGCCGAGGGACCAGGGGGCGCCGCACCCGCCGGCCGTTTGAGCGTCCGGTCGTCGTCGGCGTAGCGTGACCGCATGCCGGAGCACGCCGATCCGACCGATGACCCGCGCGTCCTGCGTCGCAGCCGGGAGGGTCGAGTCATCGGAGGGGTCTGCTCGGGCCTGGGGCGGTACCTCGGGGTCGACCCGGTCCTCCTGCGCATCGCGTTCGTCGTCCTCGCGGTCGCCGGCGGGGGCGGCCTGCTGCTCTACGTCGTCGCCTGGATCCTGATCCCGGAGGAACGAGAAGGGGAACCGCTCGGCAGCGAACGCCCGTCCAGCGTGGACACCACGAGGCTGATCGTCGGGGGAGCGCTCATCGCGATCGGGACGATCCTCCTGCTCGACCTCTCGATCCCGCGATTGGGGCGGTTCTTCTGGCCGCTCGCGCTCATCGCGGTCGGCGTGGCGATCGTGGTCCAGGCGTCGATGTCGCGGCGATGACGGACGTCCCGCAGCCCCCGCCGGAACCTTCGGCACCGCCCCCTCCCTCACGGACCGGCCGGCTCGTCGGCGGCGTCCTCCTGGTCCTCCTGGGTGTGGGCTGGCTGCTCGAGGTGCTCGACGTCGTGGAGTTCCCGTGGGAGCTGCTGCTGCCCGCGGCCTTGATCCTCGTCGGCTCGGCGCTCGTGCTCACGGCTCGCACCGAGGGCGGACACGGTGGCCTGATCGCGACCGGCATCGTGCTCTCGGTGCTGCTGACGCTCGGGTCCGCTCTTGATGTTCCGATCGGCGGCGGCGTCGGGGAGCGCGAGGAGCGGCCGACCTCGGCCGCTGGTCTCCTCGACGAGTACCGCCTCGGCATCGGCGAGCTGACGCTCGACCTGGGGTCGCTGTCCGAGACGGACCTCGCGGTGGACGGTGTCGCGCACACCCGCGCGCGGGTCGGCATCGGCCAGCTCGTCGTGATCGTGCCCGAGGAGCTCGCGGTGCGCATCGAGGCGCGCGCGGGTCTCGGCAACGTCCGCCTGTTCGACCTCGAGGGATCCGGGCTCGACGTCGAACGGATCACCGAGACCGGCGCCGGCACGGGGCCCACGCTCGAGCTCGTCCTCTCGGTCGGGCTGGGTCAGGTCGAGGTGCGGCATGGCTGAGCGCGAGCCGAGTCGCACCGCGCTCGTGGCCGGCATCGCGTTCGTCGTGGCGGGGGTCGCCTTCCTGCTCGAGCGTTTGGAGGTGTGGGACCTGGAGCCCGACATGCTGGCGCCGGCCGTCCTGATCGGCGTCGGGCTGGCGGTGGTGCTCGGCGGCCGCGGCGGGCGGTGACCGCCGCCCCAGCGGGTCTCAACGCCAACGGCTAGGCTGGCGGGTCGGAAATCGCCGCAGGTCACCGACAGGAAGGACCGACCGTGCTCGTGCTGTGGATCGTGCTGGGCGTCCTGGCGCTGATCGCCATCGTGGGCGTCGTCTCGTACAACCGGTTCGTCTCGCAGAAGCAGCTGATCAAGGACTCGTGGGCCAACATCGACACGGAGCTGCGCCGCCGGTACGACCTGATCCCGAACCTCGTCGAGAGCGTCCGCGGCTACGCGTCGCACGAGCGCGAGACGTTCGAGAACGTGACCCGGGCCCGGGCGGCCGCGGCGTCGGCGACCGGGTCGCCCGCCTCGCAGGCCGCGGCCGAAGGGCCGCTCGTCGCCGCCCTGCGACAGCTGTTCGCCGTCGCCGAGGCGTACCCGGACCTGAAGGCGAATCAGAACTTCCTCGCCCTGCAGCAGGAGCTCTCCAATACCGAGGACCGGCTGCAGACCGCCCGCCGCTTCTTCAACGCGAACGTTCGTCAGTACAACGAGCGGGTGCAGCAGTTCCCCTCGACGATCATCGCCCGGATGTTCAACTTCGAGCAGGAGGAGTTCTTCGAGATCGAGGAGGCGCTCCGCGAGGCCGGCCCGCCGCAGGTGAACTTCTCCGGGGCAGGCCCGTCGGTCAACTTCGAGCCGCCGGCGGTCCCGCAGTCGCCGTCGGCCCCGGCCGCCCCGACGGTCCCGCAGTCGCCGTCGGCCCCGGCGCCGCCCGCTCCCCCCGAAGACGCACCACCGTCGTAGCGACGGTCTACCAGGGGAGCGGGTCGGGCTCGACCACCAGCTCCAGCTCGGGGGCCGGGCCGCAGCCTTCGATCATCGTGGCGCGGCGGACGTCGGTCGTGAGCCAGGTCCACACCCCGGCCCAGACGATCGCGACGGCGCCCATGGCGACGGCCGTCGGGCCGGGTTCGAAGGTGTCGGCGAGCCATCCCGTGAGCACGGCCGAAGACCCGAACGTCAGGGTCACGAGCATGCCGTCGGCCGCGAAGATCCGACCGCGGATCCGATCGGGGACGATCCGCTGCAGGCCGTAGGAGGAGAGCGTCCACTGCGCCCCACCGCCGACGTGCGCGAGGGCAACCGTGGGCATCGCGAGCAGCAGCCCCGGCGCGAGGCCGAGCAAGGCGTAGCCCACCCCGAACGTCGCGAGCGCGGCACCGATCGCGGCGAACAGTCGCCGATCCTGGGGTCCGAGCACCGACCGACCCACGAACGGTCCGATCAGAGCGCCCACCCCGCGGGCCGCCAGCAGCAGCCCGAGACCGACGTCGCCGGCGTCGAAGCTCTCGTGCGCCAGGAGGGGAAGCAGGACGAGCACGCCGCCTGCCACGCCCCAACCGAACTTGACCGCCAGGAGAGCGAGGACCCGGTGGTCCCGCCGGGCGTACCGGGCGGTCTCGACGCTGTCGCGGAGCAGGCTGCCGTGCGTCGGGGCCTCGCGATCCTCCGAGAAGCGTCCGTGGGTCCGGACGATGAGCAGGGCCGAGACCCCGAAGGACACGGCGTCGATGACGATCGCGGTATCCCGCCCGAACGCGGCGGCCACGATGCCCCCGAGCGCCGCGCCGACCGCGAGCATCGTTCCCCAGAGCGACCCCGAGAGCGCGTTCGCCGTCGAGAGGTCCCGCTCCTCCACGAGGTTCGGCAGGGCCGCCGCGGAGGCGGGCTCGAACATCGCACTGAAGGTCGCCAGCACCCCCAGGAGCACGTAGACGAGCCAGACCGCGTCCGCGTCGCGGACCAGGAGGAAGCAGAGGCAGATCGCGGCGCGGGCGACGTCCGTGACGATCATCAGTCGGCGGCGATCCAGTCGGTCGGCCAGGTAGCCGCCGATCGGCGAGGCGACGAAGTATGTGAGGTCCTGCGCCGCGATCGTGAACGCGACCGCGAGCGCCTGGTCCGTCAGCTCGAGCACCAGGCCGAACAGCGCGACCAGCAGGAACCAGTCGCCGCCGAGCGAGATCAGCGAGGCGAGGTACAGCTTGCGGAAGTTGCCGTTGCGCCGCAGCAGCGACCCTGCGGCCCGCAGGCCCCCCCCGCTCCTCCACCGGTTCGCGCGACGCCACCGTGATTTGCCAGACTACAGTCGGCCACCGGAAGGAGACGCACGTGCTGGAGCGCTTCACCTGGTACCGGCAGTCTTCGTTCCGCTACGCTGGAGAGGATCGAACGGTTTACCTCGATCCCTGGGGGACGCTGCCGGACGATCCCCGGGCCGACCTCATCCTGATCACGCACGCCCACGACGATCACCTGCAGCCGGACGAGATCGAACGCCTCTCGACGTCGGGCACCAAGCTCGTCGCCCCGAGGGACGTCGCGAAGGAACTGTCGGGTGAGGTCACCGCGGTCGGGCCCGGCGAGTCCCACGAGGTCGCCGGCGTGCGGTTCGAGACGGTGCCCGCCTACAACATCGTGGAGCACCGGCTGGACAAGCACCCCAAGGCGAACGACTGGGTCGGGTACGTGCTCGAGCTCGAGGGTCGTCGGTACTACCACTCCGGCGACACCGACGCGCTGCCCGAGCTCGAGTCGCTGTCGACCGATGTCGCGATGGTCTGCATCGGTGGGGATCCCTTCACGATGGGACCGGAGGAGGCGGCCGGCTTGGTGAAGACGATGGCTCCGCGGGTCGCCGTTCCCATGCACTTCGGCTTCCGGGTCGGCTCGCCCTCGTTCGGCGAGCGCTTCAGGGAGGAGGCCGCGCCGGTCCCGGTGCAGGTGCTCCAGCCCATGAACCCGTTCGAGCAGCCCTGAAGAGAGGAGTGACCATGACGCTCGGCTACGACAAGCCGCTCTACATCCTCGCGTTCGACCACCGAGGCTCGTTCCAGAAGAAGTTCTTCGGCGTGTCGGGCGAGCCGAACGCGGAGGAGACCGCCCGGATCTCGGACGCGAAGACGGTGATCTACGAGGGCGCGAAGCGCGCGCTCTACGAGGGCGTCGCCCGCGAGTCCGCGGGGGTGCTCGTCGACGAGCAGTTCGGCGCCGGGATCGCTCGCGACGCCAAGGGGTCGGGCCTCACGCTCGCGATGCCGGTGGAGAAGAGCGGGCAGGACGAGTTCGACTTCCAGTACGGCGAGGAGTTCGGGGCGCACATCGAGGACTTCGACCCGACCTTCAGCAAGGTCCTCGTCCGCTACAACCCCGAGGGCGACCAGGAGATGAACGCGCGCCAGTCCGAGCGCCTCCGGCGGCTCGGCGAGTGGCTCCACGAGCGCGACCGCAAGTACCTGTTCGAGCTCCTGGTCCCCGCGACCCCCGAGCAGATCGAGGCGTCCGGTGGCGACGAGGATCGCTGGGACAAGCAGGAGCGGCCCAAGCTCATGAAGCGGGCCATCGAGGAGCTCCAGGCGGCCGGCATCGAACCGGACGTCTGGAAGATCGAGGGCATCGACCGCCGGGAGGACTGCGAGACGATCTCGGCCGCCGCGCGGGCCGGCGGGCGCGACGGTGTCGCGTGCGTCGTCCTCGGACGCGGGGCGGACGACGCGGCCGTCGACCACTGGCTCCGCACGGGATCCGGCGTTCCGGGGTACATCGGGTTCGCGATCGGGCGCTCGATCTGGTGGGATCCACTGAAGGCGTTCGTGGACGGCAACCTCGGTCGCGAGGAGGCAGCCAAGCAGATCGCCGCCAACTACCGGCGTTTCATCGACGTCTACAACGAGGGATAGCTCCAAGGGGAGAGGCCAAGAAGAGGAAGGAGTGGCATGTCCGTCATCAAGACGATCGACCTGGTCGGAGTCTCGTCGGAGTCCTGGCGCGACGCGGCCCAGCAGGCGCTCTCGGAGGCCGCGAAGACGATCCGGGGGATCGAGAACATGGACATCCTCGGCACCAGCGCGGCCGTGAAGGACGGCGCGATCTCCGAGTACCACACGCAGGTGCGGATCAGCTTCCGGATCGAGCGTTCGTAGGTTCCATGGGGCCGAACGAGGACGTCGTGCGGCTCGCCGCCGAGAACACGGCGTTCCGGCGCGAGCTCATGACGGCCGAGAACGTGCAGGTCGTGCTCATGACCGTCCCGCCCGGCGGGGAGATCGGCGAGGAGGTGCACGACCACGTCGACCAGGTGCTCGTCTTCGTCGACGGTGAGGGCGAGGCGATCCTCGCCGGCGAGTCGAGCCCGGTGTCGCCCGGTCGCCTCGTCCTCGTCCCCGCCGGCACGCGGCACAACTTCGTGAATCGCGGCGACCGCGACCTGAAGCTCTACACGATCTACGCGCCGCCCGAGCACCCGCCGGGAACGGTGCACCGGACCAAGGCGGAGGCGGACGCCGCCGAACACTGAGCCCGCCTCGGGTGCGGCGGCGCCGTGGCTAGACTGGCGCCGTCATGCCGGCATCCATCGTCGTGGGGACCCAGTGGGGGGACGAGGGCAAGGGCAAGGCGACCGACTACCTCGCCGACCGGATGGATCTGGTCGTCCGGTACCAGGGCGGGAACAACGCCGGCCACACGATCCTCGCCGAGGGCCACACGCTCAAGCTGCAGCTGATCCCCTCGGGGATCCTGTATCCGCATATCACCTCGGTGATCGCCGACGGGGTCGTGGTCGACCCGCAGGTGCTCCTCCAGGAGATGGACGGCCTCTCCGCGCTGGGGATCGACCCGTCCCGCCTGGTCATCTCCGGCAACTGCCACCTGATCATGCCGTACCACCTCGAGATCGAGAAGGTGACCGAGCGCTTCCTCGGCAAGAACGCCCTCGGGACGACGAAGCGGGGGATCGGGCCCGCCTACGGTGACAAGGCCGCGCGGATCGGCCTTCGGGTGCAGGACCTGTTCGACGAGAAGATCCTCCGCGAGAAGCTCGACATCGTGCTGAAAGAGAAGAACCAGGTCCTGACCAAGGTGTACGGCCGCCTCCCGCTGACCGCCGACACGATCGTCGAGGACTACGTGCGGTACGCGCAACGCTTGCGACCGCATGTCGCCGACACGTCCAAGCTGATCCACGACGCCCTCCGCGACGGCAGGAACGTGCTGCTCGAGGGCGCCCAGGGGACGATGCTCGACCTCGACAAGGGGACGTATCCGTTCGTCACGTCCTCGAACCCGGTGACCGGGTACGCGCTCGCGTCGGCGGGGATCGGACCGCAGGAGGTCGACCGGGTCATCGGAATCACGAAGGCGTACGTCACGAGGGTCGGCGCCGGCCCGTTCCCGACCGAGGACCACGGCGTCGACGGTGAACGGCTGGGCGAGCACGGGCGGGAGTTCGGGACCGTGACCGGACGGAAGCGGCGATGCGGGTGGTTCGACGCGGTGATCCTCCGGTACGCCACCCGGCTGAACGGCCTCACGGAGCTGTTCGTCACCAAGCTCGACGTGCTCTCGGGCTTCCGGACGCTGAAGGTCTGTGTCGCCTATCGCGCCGACGGGGACACCTTCGACGACTTCCCGCCGCACCAGTCGCTGTTCCATCGCGCCGAGCCCATCTACGAGGAGCTCGAAGGCTGGGACGAAGACCTCACCCGCGTGCGGACGTTCGACGACCTGCCGGGGGCCGCAAGGAACTACCTCGATCGGATCTCGGACCTGGTCGGGGTGCCGATCGGCGTCGTCTCCGTCGGGCCGGGTCGCGAGCAGAGTCTGTCGGCCCCGAAGGGCTCAAGCAGCGAAGCGGTAGGCCGCCAGGAGGGCTCAAGCAGCGAAGCGGTCGGCCACGAGGAGGCCTCAAGCAGCGAAGCGGTCGGCCACCAGGAGGCCTCAAGCAGCGAAGCGGTCGGCCGGGTCGACGGATGAAGATCCTCGTCGTCGGGGGCGGAGGGCGCGAGCACGCGCTGGTGTGGCGGCTCGCGCAGAACGCGACGATCGACCGCATCCTCGCGGCCCCCGGGAACGCCGGCATCGCCCGCGACGCCTCCTGCGTGCCGGTGGCGGCCGACGACGTCGACGGGATCGTCGACCTCGTCGAACGTGAGCGGGTCGACCTGACGGTGATCGGCCCGGAGGTCCCGCTGGTCGAGGGGCTCGCCGACGAGCTCGGCAGGCGAGGCCGGACCGTGTTCGGCCCCACGCGAGCCGCGGCCAGGATCGAGGGTTCCAAGGCTTGGGCCAAGGACCTCTGCGAACGGCACGGCATCCCGGCGGCGCGCTCACAGACGGTGACGACGATGGCGACCGCGGCCGGGGCGCTGGATGCGTTCGACCCGCCGTACGTCGTGAAGGCCGACGGCCTGGCGGCCGGCAAGGGGGTCGTGATCGCGGAGGATCGCGCCTCGGCGCTCGGGGCGATGGAGGCGGCCCTGCAGACGCGGGTGTTCGGCGCCGCCGGCTCGACGGTCCTGGTCGAGGAGTTCCTCACGGGGCGCGAGGTCTCGGCGTTCGCGCTGTCGGATGGTCGGGACGTGCTGCCGCTCGCGTTCGCGCAGGACTTCAAGCGGGTCGCGGACGGCGACGCCGGCCCCAACACGGGCGGCATGGGCGCCTACTCGCCGGTCCCGTTCGTCGACGACGCGACCTCCGACCGGATCTTCAAGGAGGTCCTCGTCCGTACGGTCCACGCGATGGAGTCCGAGGGGACGCCGTATCGCGGCGTCCTGTACGCGGGGGTCATGCTCACGGAGGAAGGCCCGAAGGTGCTCGAGTTCAACGCCCGGTTCGGGGACCCCGAGACCCAGGCGTTGATGCCCCGCCTCGGCTCCGACCTCGCCGAGCTCTGCCTGGCGAGCGCCGAGGGCAACCTGGCGCTCTACCGCGCGAACCTGTCCCCGCGGGCCTGCGTGACCGTGGTCCTCGCCTCCGGGGGCTATCCGGACGAGTACGACTCGGGCCTGGAGATCTCGGGGCTGGACGAGGCCGAGGAGGTCGACGGCGCGATCGTGTTCCATTCCGGCACGGCCGAACGGCAGGGTAGAGTGGTCACGTCGGGGGGGCGGGTCCTGTCCGTCAGTGGCCTCGGGGACGGTCTCGCCGATGCGCGGGCCCGGGCCTACGAGGCCTGCTCCCGCATCGCGTTCACGGGGATGCACTACCGCGGCGACATCGCGGCTCGAGCGGCGGAGGAGGAGCGGACGTGAGCGAGGTCACCCCGAGGGTGGGCGTCGTCGTGGCGTCGCCCGCGGAGCTCACCGTCATGCAGCAGGCCACGGCGATCCTCGAGAAGCTCGAGATCCCCCACGAGATCCAGGTGCTGTCGCCGGCGCGGAGCCCCGACCTCATGGACGAGTACGCCCGGACGGCGTTCGATCGAGGGCTGCGGGTCCTGGTCTGCACGACCGGGATCTCCGGCCACGCCGCCTCCGCCGCCGCGGCGCGGACGATCCTCCCGGTGATCGGGGTCCCGGTCGCGAGCGAGCAGATGAGCGGGACGCAGGCCCTCTATGTCACGGCGCAGATGCCCGCCGGGGTGCCCGTGGCGACGGTCGGGGTCGACGCGGCGATGAACGCCGCCGTGCTCGCCGCGCAGATCGTCGGCGTGGCCGATCCCGAGGTCCAGAAGCGCCTGTGGCAGTTCAAGGAGGATCTGGCGGAGGGGCTCCGCCTGTGATCGCCGCGAGCACATGATCCCCCGCTACACGCTCCCCGAGATGGCCGCGGTCTGGTCCGACGAGGCGCGCCTCGGTCACTGGCTCGAGATCGAGCTCCTCGCGGTCGAGGCGTGGGCGAGGCTCGGCGTCCTCCCGGAGTCCGACGCCCGGGCGATCCGTGCGAGGGCCTCGTTCGACCCGGCCCGGGTGCTCGAACGCGAGCTGGTCACCAAACACGACGTCGCCGCGTTCGTGCAGGAGGTCGGCGAATCGGTGGGACCCGCCGGCCGATGGGTGCACTTCGGGCTCACGTCCTCGGACGTCCTCGACACGGGGCTCGCGCTCCAGCTCCGCGCGGCCTCGGATCTGCTCCTGCGCAAGCTCGAGCGCCTCCTGGGGGTCACCACGCGGCTCGCGCTGTCCCACCGCGGGACGGTAATGGCCGGTCGGACCCATGGCGTGCTGGCCGAGCCGACGAGCTTCGGACACAAGGCGGCGCTCTGGGCGTTCGAGCTGGACCGCGATCGCGAGCGCCTCCGCCGCGCGCGCGAGACGGTCGGCGCGGGTGCGATCAGCGGCGCGGTCGGGACGTATGCGCAGGTGGATCCCCGGATCGAGGAGGAGGTCTGCGCCCGGCTCGGCCTTCGCCCGGCCGAGGCCTCGAACCAGATCGTCGGTCGCGACCGTCACGCCGAGTTCATGAGCGCGGTCGCGATCACGGCCTCGACGCTGGACGCGGTCGCCACCGAGCTCCGGCACCTCGCGCGCACCGAGGTGCGCGAGGTGCAGGAGCCGTTCGCGGAGGGGCAGAAGGGTTCGAGCGCCATGCCCCACAAGCGCAACCCGGTCCGCTGCGAGCGGATCACCGGGCTCGCCCGCGTGATCCGCGGCAACCTGCAGGCGGCGCTCGAGAATACGGTCCTGTGGCACGAGCGCGACATCTCGCACTCCTCCGCCGAGCGTGTCATCCTGCCGGACTCGACGATCGCGCTGGACTTCATGCTCGCCGAACTCGCCGAGGTCCTCGACGGGCTCCGGGTCTTCCCGGACCGGATGCGCGCGAACCTCGACGCCGGCGGCGGCCTCGCCTACTCGCAGAACGTGCTGCTGGCCCTCGTGGACGCCGGCATGTCGCGCGAGAGCGCCTACGCAATCGTGCAGGCCGCGGCCGCGAGCGCGTGGGACTCGAGCGCGTCGTTCCGCGAAGAGATCTCGGCGGACGCGGAGGTCCGCGCCCGCGTGGCACCCGAGCGGCTCGCC
This sequence comes from Actinomycetota bacterium, assembly GCA_050692535.1. Taxonomy (GTDB): domain Bacteria; phylum Actinomycetota; class UBA4738; order UBA4738; family HRBIN12; genus CALGFI01. The sequence continues at coordinate 16,098 of JBOGVL010000008.1, forward strand.
GAGCTCTTCGACCCGGCGCGGGCGCTTCGGAATCTGGACGTCGTGTTCGATCGTCTCGAGAAGGTGGTGGTGGACGGGCCGTGAGCGGCGCGACCGCCAGGCTGCACGGGCAGGGGAAGGTCCGCGACATCTACGACGTGGGCGACGGGCGGCTCCTGCTCGTCGCGACGGACCGGATCAGCGCCTTCGACGTCGTGCTGCCGACCCCGATACCCGACAAGGGCCGCGTCCTCACCGGGCTCACGCTCTTCTGGCTCGACCACACGAGCGACCTGATCGGGAACCACCTGATCGGCGCGGACCGGCGGGAGTTCCCCGAGCCCTTCCGAAGCCGCCCCTCGCTTGCGGGCCGGGCGATGCTGGCGACCAGGGCGGAGGTGATCCCGGTCGAGTGCGTGGCGCGCGGCTACCTCACCGGCTCCGGGCTCAAGCAGTACCGGGCCGAGGGACACGTGTGCGGCATCCCGCTGCCTCCCGGCCTGGGCGAGGCGCACCGGCTGCCCGAACCGATCTTCACGCCGACGACCAAGGCCGCCGAGGGCCACGACCTGCCGCTCACGTTCGACGAGACCGCGGAACTTATCGGCCGCGGCCTCGCCGAGCGGCTGCGCGAGCTCACGATCACCCTCTACGAACGCGGAGCGGAGGTCGCGGCGGAACGGGGCATCATCGTCGCGGACACCAAGTTCGAGTTCGGCTTCTCGAATGGCGAGCTGATCCTGATCGACGAGGTGCTCACCCCCGACTCGTCACGCTTCTGGCCGTCGGACGGGTACGAGCCGGGGACGGCGCAGCCGTCCTTCGACAAACAGTTCGTGCGCGACTGGCTCGACGCGAGCGGCTGGGACCACGAGCCGCCGCCCCTCGAGCTGCCCGACGACGTGGTCGAGGCCACGGCGTGGAAGTATCGGGAGGCGTACGAGCGGATCACCGGCGATCGATGGGATCGATACCGCGACGCGATGGGCGTGACCGGCGATCGGGACGGCGCGTCGTCCGCCGCCGATCTCGAGCGGCTCCGGGCGGAGCACGCGTGACCTTCACCTTCGAGGTGTCCGTCCGGCTGAAGCCCGGGCTGCTCGACCCGCAGGGCAAGGCCATCGAGGCCTCGCTCCCGGCGATGGGCTGGACGAACGTCTCGGGGGTCCGGGTCGGCAAGCACGTCGAGCTGACGGTCGATGCGCCGAACGAGGACGCCGCCCGCACCCAGGTCGAGGAGATAGCGCGACGGCTGCTCTCGAACCCGGTGATCGAGGAGTTCGCGATCGCCGCCGCCGCCGAGGCGGGCCGGTGAGCGGGCGCACCCCGCGTGTCGGCGTCGTCACGTTCCCCGGCTCCCTCGACGACCGCGACGCGCTCCGGGCGGTCCGGTTCATGGGCGGCGAGGGCGTTCCCCTCTGGCACGCCGACTCGGACCTTCGCGGCGTGGATGCCGTGATCCTCCCCGGCGGGTTCTCCTACGGGGACTACCTGCGGACGGGGGCGATCGCGCGGTTCGCGTCGGTGATGGACGAGGTCCGCGCGTTCGCCGATGGCGGTGGCCCGGTCGTCGGGGTCTGCAACGGCTTCCAGATCCTCTGCGAGGCCGGGCTCCTGCCCGGCGCCCTGATCCGCAATCGCGGGCTCCGGTTCGTCTGCCGGTGGGTGCATGTGCGGGTCGAGACCTCGCTGTCGCCGATCACCGGCGGGCTCGTTCCCGGCGAGGTGCTGCGCATGCCCGTCAAGCACGGCGAGGGCCAGTTCGCGGCACGGGAGGACGAGCTGCGGCGGCTCGAGGGTGAGGGCCTGGTCGTCTTTCGCTACTGCGCACCCGACGGGTCGATCGCCGACGAGCACAACGTGAACGGGAGCGCGGCGTCGATCGCGGGCGTCCGGAACGAGGCCGGCAACGTCGTCGGCCTGATGCCGCATCCGGAGCACGCCGTCGACCCCGACGTCGGGGCGACCGGCGGGCAGGCGCTGTTCGCCGCCCTGCTCGAGGCCGCCCTCGCCCGGGTGGCCGCGGCGTGACCACCGCCGACTCGCTGCACCGACGGCTCGGCCTCACCGACGACGAGCTCGAGGCGATCGTGTCCACGCTCGGTCGGGCCCCCAACACCACCGAGCTCGCGATGTACGCGGCCATGTGGTCTGAGCATTGCTCGTACAAGAGCTCGAAGGTCCACCTGCGGAACCTGCCGACCGAGGGGCCGGCCGTGCTGGTCGGGCCCGGACAGGACGCCGGCGCGGTGGACGTCGGGGACGGGACGGCGGTCGTCTTCAAGATGGAGTCCCACTCGCACCCGAGCGCGGTCGAGCCCTATCAGGGCGCGGCGACCGGGGTCGGCGGGATCGTCCGCGACATCATCTCGATGGGCGCGCGACCCGTTGCACTGCTCGACCCGCTGCGGTTCGGGCCCCTGACCGACGAGAGGAACCGCTGGCTGTTCGACGGCGTCGTCGCCGGGATCGGCGGCTACGGCAACTGCATCGGCGTGCCCACGGTCGGCGGCGAGGTGCAGTTCGCGCCGGCCCACGCCGCCAACCCGACGGTGAACGTGATGTGCGTTGGCGTTGCGCCGTCGGCACGGCTGGTGACGTCGTCGCGCGAGATCCACGAGGGCTCGCTCATGGTGCTCTTCGGAGCCTCGACCGGGCGAGACGGGATCGGCGGCGTCTCGGTCCTGGCCTCCCGGACGTTGGAAGAGGACGCGGCCGACAGCCGCCCGAGCGTCCAGATCGGCGACCCGTTCGCCGGCAAGCTGCTGATCGAGGCGTCGCTCGAGATGGTCGAGCTCGATCTGCTCGAGGGGCTGCAGGACCTGGGCGGCGCGGGGCTGACCTGCGCAGCCAGCGAATCCGCGGCGAGGGCGGGACTCGGCGCCGACCTCGACCTCGACGCCGTCCCGCTCCGCGAGCCGGGACTCGAGTCGTTCGAGATCCTCACGAGCGAGTCGCAGGAGCGGATGCTCGCGATCGTCGATCCCGTGCGGCTCGACGACGTTCGCGCGGTCTGCGCGAAGTGGGGCCTCGCGTCCGCGGTCGTGGCGCGGCTCGTCTCCGGCGG
>JBOGVL010000009.1:0-18519 GCA_050692535.1 Actinomycetota bacterium
TGATCGTCGCCTCCAGCTCCTCGCGAAGGGCGGTCGAACCGGAGGCCTGGAGCTTGGCGGCGACCTGTTCGGGGACGAACGAGCGGAATGCGGTCGCCGCGATCTCCTTCTGCACCACGGCGGCGTGCAGGCGCTTCAGATCGTCGACCGCGGAGGACGAGCCGGTCTCCGCGGCGGACGCCATCCGGGTGAACAGCGCCGTGACCCGTCCGTCGACGGCCTCCTGGGTGGTCCCGAGGCGCTCGGCCATCTGCTCGTAGCCGAGACCCTGCGACATCAGCTCGAGCAGCTCGCGGTCGTGTTCGCCGGCGTCGCGACGGCCCGAGAGCCGTTCCGCGATCGCCGGGTCGACCGCGCTGCCTCCGGAGGAGACCTCGCGGATCGCTCGCACGAGCTCGTCGCCCTGCGCGATCCGGTCTTTCAGCAGGTAGGCGAGCCCGCTCTGCCCCTTGCCGAGGAGCGCGATCGCGTACGCCTCGTCGTCGTGCGCCGAGAGCACGACGACGCCGGTGCCCGGGTACCGGTCGCGGATCGAGTGCGCGCAGTCGATGCCCTCGAGCTGGAAGTTGGGCGGCATCTTGATGTCCGTCACGACGACGTCGGGGGTGTGCTCCTCGGCCGCGATCAGCAGCGTGGGCGCGTCCGCCGCCACGCCGACGACCTCGATGTCCTCGTACGAGTCCAGGAGCGCGCGAACGCCCTCGCGCACGAGGACGTTGTCCTCGCCGAGCACGACCCGGATGCTCACGCCACCCTCCTCCGCGCGATGCCCGCGTGTACCATCCGCGCATGGTCCGCGTGGTCTTCGCGGAGGATAACTACCTCGTCCGTGAGGGGACGGCGGCCCTCCTCCAGAGCTCGGAGGACGTCGAGCTGATCGGGACCGCGGCCTCGCTCGACGAGCTGCTCACGGCGGTCGAGGAGCTGAAGCCGGACGCCGTGCTGACCGACATCCGCATGCCCCCCACGAACACGACCGAGGGCATCGACGCCGCCAAGCGCATCCGGGCGGAGCACCCGGAGATCGGCGTCGTCGTCCTCTCGCAGTACGCGGAGCAGGAGTACGCCTACGATCTGCTGAAGGACGGCGCGGCGGGGCTGGGATACCTGCTGAAGGAGCGCGTGAGCGACCTCGAGGAGGTCGTCCGCGCGCTGAACGAGGTCTCCCGGGGTGGCTCCGTCCTCGATCCAAAGGTGGTCGAGGCCCTCCTCTCCGCCAAGGAGCGGATGGCGCACTCCCCGCTCGCGCAGCTCACCGATCGCGAGCGCGAGGTGCTCGAACACATGGCCCAGGGCAAGAACAACGCGGCGATCGCCAAGTCGTTGTTCCTGACCGAGCGCGCCGTCGAGAAGCACATCAACTCGCTGTTCCACAAGCTCGGCCTCTCGGAGGAGATCGACGTCCACCGTCGCGTGAAGGCGGTGCTCGCGTTCCTCCGCGAGACCGACCACGCCTGACCTCACTGCGCCGTTCGCGTGTCGACGATGAACACCGAGCACGGGGCGTGCCGGAGGACCAGGTTCGGCACGCTGTCGCGGACGCGCCACCACCCGCCGTGGGTGCCCCGGTTGCCGAGCACGATGATGTCGACGCGTTCGGCCTCGGCCACCTCGACCAGTCGTTCGGCGGGATCGCCCGGCTCGCTCCAGCTTCGAACCGCGACCTCCGGGAACCGCTGCGGGATGGCCGACAGGTATCGGTCGGGGTCCGCGGACTTCTTCGGATCGGCGGCGTCGCGCGCCGCGCCGTCCGACCGGACCTGGACGACGAGCAGCTCGGCCTCGCTCTGACGAGCGAGCGCCGCCGCGGCCTGGACGGCGAGGTCCGCCGCCGCGGACGTGTCGGTTCCGACCAGGATCTTGCGCTTCATGGGATCGCCTCCTCGTATCCGCTCCGACGGTAGACCGGCGCCTCCGGCGCGTCGACGGCGCCTGCACCCGAAACCCGCCGTGGTGCCTGCATCCCCCCCGAGGTGCGGGAATGGCCCTCGACCGGTGGCGCCACCCCCTTGGACCGCGGGGCACGGGGGTGTCAGCATCCGGCGCATGACTCCGCGTCGGGCTCGAGCGCTGGCCGGCGGCTCGTTCGCCGTCTCGGCGCTCCTGTGCGCGGGGGCGGCGGTGGTCCTCGTCCTCGGGTGGGACACGCCGCTCCTTCCGAACGAGTTCGGCGTGAAGGGCTACGGGATCGCCTTCTCCCTCGTGATCGGCGGCGTCGGCGCCGTCATCGCGGCGCGAAGACCCGCGAACCCGATCGGGTGGATCTTCTGCGGGCTCGGCGTGGTGGGGGGCGTCCTTGCGTTCGCCACCGAATACGCTCGGTGGGCCCTCATCGATCAGCGCGGGCGTCCGCCCGCCGGACTGTCCGCGGCCTGGGTCGAGGAGTGGCTGTGGATCCCGTTGATCGGCGGGCTCGGGATCGTCGCGGCGATCTTCCCGGACGGACGGTTCCTCTCGGCGGCGTGGCGCCGGGCGACCTGGGGCGCGGCGGGCGTCGCCCTGATCCCCACGGTGCTCAACGCCCTGATCCCGCGTCTCACGATCTACGAAGGCTTCGACAACCCCGTCGGGGCGGGCGGCGACGCCATGATGACCTTCGCGCAGGCGTCCATCGTCCTGTTGATCCCGCTCATGGTCGTCGGCACGGCCGCCGCGGTGCGCCGGCTCCGCCGGTCGCGGGGAGAGGAGCGCCTACAGTTGAAATGGCTGGTCCTGGCCATGAGCTTCGTCGCATCGATGTTCGTGCTCTACGGCGTCCTCGTCCTGATCCTGGGGACCGCCTCGCCTTCCGGACTCAACTGGCTCGAGTACCTGACGGTCCTGTCGTTCCTCACCGTCCCGGTATCGATCGCGTTCGGCATCCTGAAGTACCGCCTGTACGACATCGACATCGTGATCAACCGGGCGGTGGTCTACGGAGCGCTCGCCGTCTTCATCTCGCTCGTGTACGTCGCCATCGTCGCCGGAGTGGGGGCGGCGCTCGGCTCGCGGAGCAATCCATGGCTGTCCGCCGCCGCCGCCGCGGTCGTCGCGCTCGCCTTCCAGCCGGCTCGGCGGCGCGCTCAGCATCTCGCCAACCGCCTGGTGTACGGGAACCGCGCGACGCCGTACGAGGTGCTGTCCGAGCTGTCCTCGCGATTCGCCGGGACGTACTCGCTCGAGGACGCCCTCCCTCGACTGGCGCGGGTCACCGCCGAGGCCGTCGGCGCCGAACGTTCGTGGGTCTGGCTGCGCTCGGGCGACGAGCTGCATCCGGCGGCCTCCTGGCCCAACGGCACGATCACGCCTTTCGCGAACGCGATCCGGGCCGATCCCCCGGCGTTCGGCGCACGGGAGGCCGGCTTTCCGGTTCGTCATCAGGGCGAGCTGCTCGGTGCGATCACGGTGGAGATGCCGGCGAGCGAGCCGCTGGGACCGGCGCAGGGAAAGCTCCTCGGCGACGTGGCGGCACAGGCCGGCCTGGTGCTCCGGAACGTCGCGCTGCTGGAGGATCTGCGGGCCTCCCGAAAACGCATCGTCACCGCGCAGGACGAGCGGGCCCGAACGCTGGAGCGCAACATCCACGACGGCGCGCAGCAGCAGCTCGTCGCCCTCTCGGTGAAGCTCCGCCTCGCCCAGGGGCTGGTGTCGAAGGACCCGGACGGCGCGGTGTCGATGCTCGAGGACCTGCGGGGCGAGACGCAGGCCGCCCTCGAGAACCTCCGCGATCTGGCCCGGGGCATCTACCCGCCGCTCCTAGCCGACAAGGGGCTCCGGGACGCCATCGAGGCCCAGGCGCGCAAGGCCGAACTCCCGGTCCGGGTCGAGGGCGACGGCATCGGCCGGTACCCGCAGGACGTCGAGGCCGCCGTGTACTTCTGCGCGCTCGAGGCGCTGCAGAACGTGGCGAAGTACGCGGCCGCGTCCGCGGTCGGCGTCCGGCTGGCCGAGCTCGACGGCCGGATCGAGTTCGAGATCCGCGACGACGGCGCGGGATTCGACCCGGTCGACACGCCTCGAGGCTCCGGCCTCCAGAACATGGCCGACCGCCTCGAGGCCCTCGGCGGGTCGCTCGAGCTCCGCAGCGCTCCCGGGTCGGGCACCACCGTGGCGGGATGGGTTCCGATCGTCCGGGAGCTCTCGCCGTGATCGCCGCCGGGCGTTCTCGGCTCCCGTGGGTCCTGTGGGTCGTGGGGATGTTTACGCTCGCCACGACCGTCACCCTCACGTACTTGAACCGCCGAACGGCGTTCGACGAGGACCCCTACTTCGTTCCGATCGCCGTGATCATGATCCTCGGGTACTCGACGGTCGGCGCGGTGCTCGCTTCCCGGAACCCGCGAAGCCCGATCGGCTGGTTGATGATGGCGGTCGGGCTCACCTTCGCCTTCACCGGCGGCACCAGCGAGTACCTCACCTACGCGTACGTGACGAACCCCGGCGCGCCGATCGGCCCCGCCGTGGCGATGCTGTCGAACATCCTCTTCCTGCCGATGTTCGTGGCGGTCATCCTGCTGGTCCTGCTCTTCCCCGCGGGCCGCGTGCCGGGACCCCGATGGCGGTATCTCCCCGCGGCGATCGTCGGGTTCGGCGCGCTTGCGATGCTTGGCGGACTCCTGATGCCCGGGTTGCTGGACCTCGACCAGCCGATCCGTGTCATCAACCCGATCGGGGTGGAGGCCCTCAGGCCCGTCCTGGAGTTCACTTCGGCGGTCGCGTGGATCGCCCTGCTCTCGACCGCGCCCCTGTCCATCGTGGCGCTCGTCCTACGGTATCGCCGGTCGCGCGGCGAGGAGCGGCAGCAGATGCGCTGGCTCGCGTACACCGCCGCCACGACGGCCGCCGTCATCATCTCCGGGATCGCGCTGTCGCTGATCTTCGGCGACTCCTACGGAGACACCTTGGTTGCGGACGCCCTCTTCATCGCCGGCTTCGGCCTGATCGGCATCGGCGTTCCGGTGGCGATGGGGACTGCGGTCCTGCGGTATCGCCTGTACGACCTCGATCTCGTGGTCAAGAAGACAGTGCTGTACGTGACCGTCGCAGCGGTCCTTTCGGCAGCCTTCGTGGCCGTGGCCGTCGCGATCGGGTGGATCGCGGGCCGATCGGACACCGGCGCGGTGATCGCCGCCGTCGCGGTCGGGCTCGCGTTCTGGCCGGCGCTGCGGCTGGCGCGGCGGCTCGCCGACCGGATCGTGTACGGGCAGAGAGCCACGCCCTACGAGGTCCTCGCCGAGTTCTCGGACCGGGTCGGGGCTTCCTACGGCTCCGAGGACGTGCTGCCGCGGATGGCGCAGATCCTGCGCGACGCCGTCGGGGCCGCCAAAGCGATCGTCTGGCTCCGGGTCGGTGACGAGCTGCGGGCGGCCGGGGTCGTCCCGATGGAGGACGCGCCCCGCCCCGTGCGCCTCTCCGGTGACGAGCTGCCGTCGCTGGGAGCCGACGCCGCCGTCGAGGTTCGCGATCGTGGAGAGCTCCTCGGGGCGCTCGCGGTCTCGATGCCGCCCAACGACCCGATGAGCCCCTCCCGCGAGCGACTCGTCCGCGACCTCGCGGCGCAGGCGGGGCTGGTGCTCCGCAACGTCCGCCTGATCGAGGAGCTCCGCGCTTCGCGGCAGCGCCTCGTCGCCGCGCAGGACCAGGAACGTCGCCGGATCGAGCGCAACATCCACGACGGCGCGCAGCAGCAGCTGGTCGCGCTGGCCGTCAAGCTGCGGCTGGCCGACGCGCTGGTCGGGAAGGACGAGCCGAGGGCCCACGCGATGCTCGCGGAGCTCCAGGACGAGACGAACGGGGCCTTGGAGAACCTCCGGGATCTCGCGCGCGGCATCTATCCACCGCTGCTCGCCGACAAGGGACTGGTGGCCGCGCTGGAAGGGCAGGCTCGCAAGTCCGCGCTCCCGGTCTCGGTGGACGCCGGCGTGGTCGGCCGGTACTCGCAGGACGTCGAGGCGGCCGTCTACTTCTGCGCGCTCGAGGCGTTGCAGAACGTCGCCAAGTACGCCGGGGCGAGCACGGCTCGCGTTCGGCTCCATGCCGCGAACGGGACGCTCGGCTTCGACGTCGAGGACGACGGCCGAGGGTTCGACCCGTCCGCGGTCTCCGGGTCCGGATTGACGAACATGCGAGACCGGCTGGACGCGCTCGGCGGTGCCCTCGAGGTGCGTTCATCGCCTGGGCGCGGCACCACGATCTCGGGACGGATCCCCGTGATGGGGACGCGGTGAGCCCCAGACGAGGGCGGGTGGCTCGCGCGGTCGCGCTCGCGATCCTCGTCGCCTCCGTCGCCTCGACCGTCGGGTCCGTTGCGATCGCTGTTGGGATGCGCGATCGGCTGCGAGGGGGACAGATCGTCGTCGTCGGCGACCGTTCGTCACCGAGCATGCACGAGGTGTTCGTCGAGCTCGAGGAGCGCGCCGCGGGCGGCGATCCGCTCACCGAGACCGGCGCGGAGTTCAACGTCGGCTTCGGGGTCATCGTCCTCGCACTCCTGCTCTGGATCGGCGTCGGCGTCTTCATCATCTGGCGCCAGCCGGCCAACTGGGCGGGCTGGTTGTTCCTCATCACGGGCGCGCCGCTCCCACTTCTGTCGATCGTTCAGACGCTGGTCGTCTACGGAATGAAGGCCGAGCCCGGATCCGTGCCCTTCGTCGGGGCGCTCGTGACGATCGGCGAATACGCGCTCTATCCGATCGTGCTGCTCCCGCTGCTGTTCCTGCTCTACCCCGACGGTCACCTGCCGAGCCCGCGGTGGCGATGGGCCGTGATCGGGCTGGTCGGTGGGACCGGGGTCGCGCTCCTTGGGTTCCTGGTCCGGCCCGGGCCGTTCAACAACTGGCGGGGTGACGGGATCCTGTACGAGAACCCGCTCGGGATCGACGCGTTCGGGTTCGGCGGCGCGGTGATCGCCTTCGGGACGGTTCTTGCGCTCGTGTCCGGCTTGTCGACGGTGCTCGCGGTGCGCAGTCGGTTCCGAGCCTCGAGCGGCGCGGAGCGCCAGCAGATGCGGATCCTCGTGTTCGTCGCCTCCGCGGCCGGAACCCTCCTGGCGGTCATGTTCCTCCTGACCCCGATCTTCGAGCTCCTGGGGGGGGAGGACTCGGCCCCGATCTTCCCGATCCTGTTCGGGCTCACCGCATTCACCCTGGTCTTCGGGATCCCGACCGCCTACCTGGTCGCGATCCTTCGGTACCGCCTGTGGGACCTCGACGTCGTGATCAGAAAGACGGTGGTCGCGGCCGTCCTCGCGGCGTTCATCGGCCTCGTGTACGTTGCCATCGTCGCCCTGCCCGGCGTCGTGATGGGGTCGGAGAGCAGCCCCGGGCTCACGTTCGTCGCCGCTGCGATCCTTGCCGTGGCGTTCCAGCCCGCGCGCGACCGGGCTCGGCGTCTGGCCGATCGCCTCGTCTACGGACGGCGGGCGACCCCGTACGAGGTGCTCTCCGAGTTCTCGGGAAGAGTCGGCGATGCCTACGCGGCCGAGGACGTGCTGTCGCGGATGGCGCAGATCGTCGCGGAGGGCACCGGCGCCGAGCGCGCGGCCGTCTGGCTCCGGGTCGGGCAGGAGCTGCGACGCGAGGCCACGTGGCCTGGATCAGCCCCGACGAACGCCCTGCCCTGTCCCGGCGAGGTCCTCCCCGACCTCGGGCAGGACGCCGTGCCGGTCCACCACCGCGGTGAGCTCCTCGGGGCGATCACAGTGGCGATGCCCCGGAGCGAGCCGCTCGACCCGTCCAGAGCCCGGTTGATCCGAGATCTCGCGGCCCACGCCGGGCTGGTGCTCCGCAACGTCCGGCTCATCGAGGAGCTCCGGGCCTCACGCCAACGCCTCGTCGCAGCCCGGGACGAGGAGCGTCGCCGGCTCGAGCGCAACCTGCACGACGGCGCGCAGCAGCAGCTCGTGGCGCTGCAGGTTCAGCTGCGTCTCGCCGAGCAGCTGATCGGTCGCGACGCCGAGAACGTGCGCGCGATCTTCCGGAGGCTGCAGGGCTCGACGGGCGAGGCCATCGAGGACCTGCGCGACCTGGCACGAGGGATCTACCCGCCGCTGCTCGCCGACCGGGGGCTGGCGGCCGCGATCGAGGCGCAGGCGCGACGATCACCGATCGCCGTCGTCGTCGAACCGGACGGGGTCGGGCGCTACGGCCGCGAGGTTGAGGCCGCGATGTACTTCTGCGCCCTCGAGGCGCTGAACAACGTCGTGAAGTACGCGGGGGCCTCGCGCGCGGTCGTCCGCTTGTCCGACGCGGGGGGCCACGTCGCCTTCGAGGTGCAGGACGACGGTCACGGGTTCGATCCGAGCGAGACGGGATACGGGACCGGGTTGCAGGGGATGGCGGACCGCCTCGACGCGGTGGGCGGCGTGCTGGAGGTCTCGAGCGCGCGGGGTCGAGGGACGACGGTGCGGGGGCGGATCCCACTCCGCGCCGAGGTGGCGCCGTGACGGTGCCTGCGGCCCGCAGGATCGCGAACACGGCGATCGGCGCGACGACGCTGCTCCTCCTGGGCTCGACCCTGCTCGAGAGCTCGGGCGGCGCGGTCGGCCGAGACGAGGGCGACGCCGTGTACGTCGTCGGCTCGATCCTCGGCGCCGGCATCTACCTGTGGATCGGACGTGCGATCGTCGTCCGCCAACCGGCGAACACGATCGGTTGGCTGCTGCTGGCGATCCCGCTGATCGCGAGCCTGGCGTTCGCCAACGGCGACTATGCGGCCCTGGCGCTCGTCGGCGGCGAGACGTCCCTCCCCTTCGGCCGGGCGGCGGCCTGGCTCGACCGTTGGCTCCTGGTCCCGATGCTCGCCGCGTTCATCCCCTTGTTCCTCCTGTTCCCGGACGGGCGGCTCCCGTCGAGACGATGGCGCTGGGTGCTCGTCGTCACGCTCGCCGCACCGGTCGTGACCAGTCTCGCGTTCGCCGTCACGCCGGGGCGGCTCACGGGGGCGATGGAGGAGCTGGGGCCGGCCGGGGTCACGAATCCGCTCGGGATCGAGTCGGCTCGCGGCCTGATCGAGACCGTGAGCCTCGTCGCCGGCCTGGCTACCCTCGCCACCGCCGTCGCGGCGGCGGTCGCGCTCGTCGTCCGCTTCCGGCGGGCCACGCCGTTGGTCCGCCAGCAGATCCGATGGCTCGCGCTCGTCGGGGTCGCGTTCTTCTGCGAGCTCCTGCTGGCGATCGTCGGGTCCGCCGTCACCGACGACAACGACGTGCTGGGAACCGCCCTGTTCACGCTGATGTTCGCGACGCTCGTCCTCGGGACCCCCATCGCCTGCGGCGTGGCGATCCTGCGCTACCGGCTGTACGACCTCGACCTCGTGATTCGGAAGACCCTGATCGCCGCCATCCTCGCGGCGTTCATCGGGCTCGTCTACGTCGCGATCGTGTCGGGCATCGGCGCATTGATCGGTTCGGAGAGCAGCAGCGCCCTCGCCTTCGTTGCCGCCGCGGTGCTCGCGATCGCGTTCCAGCCGGCCCGTGACCGGGCTCGACGGATCGCGGACCGGCTCGTCTTCGGCCGGCGCGCAACCCCGTACGAGGTCCTGTCGCAGTTCTCCGAACGCGCGGGGGGCTCGTACTCGATCGACGAGGTGTTGCCGCGGATGGCGGAGCTCGCCGGCACGAGCGTCGGGGCCGAACGTGCGACCGTTTGGCTCCGCGTCGGCGGCGAGCTGGTCCCGACGGCCGCGTGGCCACCGGGTGGTGATCTCGGGACGCCGTTCACGATCCGCGGCGACACGCCTTTGGCCCTCGGTCACGACGCCGTCGAGGTGCGCCATCGCGGCGAGGTGCTTGGAGCGATCGAGGTGAGCATGCCGCCCAATGATCCGCTGGACCCCGCGAGGAAGCGGCTCATCGGGGATCTCGCCGCGCAGGCCGGTCTGGTCGTGCGCAACGCGGGGCTGGTCGAGGAGCTGCGAGCGTCGCGACAACGACTCGTCGCGGCACAGGACGAGGAGCGGCGGAGACTCGAGCGGAACCTCCACGACGGGGCGCAACAACAGCTCGTCGCGCTCCGGGACCAGCTGCGGTTGGCCGAACAGCTCAGCGGGACGGACCCCGACGAGGAGCGCCTCGTGATCCATCGGCTGCAGGCGAGCTCGGCCGGGGCACTCGACGACCTCCGCGACCTCGCGCGAGGCATCTATCCGCCGCTCCTCGCCGACCAGGGGCTGGCCGCGGCGCTCGAGGCCCAGGCGCGACGTGCGTCGATCCCGGTGGAGGTCGCGACCTCCGGCATCGGACGCTACGAGCGGCAGCTCGAGGCGACCGTCTATTTCTGCGCGCTGGAGGCGCTCGACAACGTCGCGAAGTACGCGAACGCCTCCGGCGCGGCGGTGCGCCTGGCCCAGACGAACGGAGCGGTGACGTTCGAGGTCCACGACGACGGTCGTGGCTTCGACCCGGCCGAAACCGGGTTCGGCACCGGCCTGCAGGGGATGGCGGACCGGCTGGACGCGGTCGGCGGATCGCTCGAGGTGCGGAGCTCGCCGGGGCGGGGAACGACCGTCGTGGGGACCGTGCCGATCCCGGGATGAGAGCGAGTCCCGGCCGGCCTACGCGGGCCTGGCCGCGGCCCAGGCCGACTCGAGCCGGTCCGGACCGAACACCGCCTTGGGGATGTACGCGGCCGCGCCGCATTCGGCGGCTCGGGGCGCGTACTCGTCCTCCTCGTACGTCGACAGGAGGAGAACGACGGTCGTGTCGGCGCCGTCGCTCAGGATCTGGCGGGTCGCGTCCAGCCCGTTGATGCCGGGGAGGTTGACATCCATCAGCACGAGGTCAGGCTTCAGATCGTGGGCCATCGTGACCGAGTCCTCCCCCGTCTCGGCCTCGCCGGCCACCTCGAAGCCGTCGGTGGCCTCGACGACGAGACGGGCCGCCATCCGGAACGGCTCCTGGTCGTCCACGATGAGCACGCGTACAGGCATCACGAGCTGGTCCTCCTGTCCCAAGGGTCCCATCGAACTCGGGGTGCGGCAGTGATGCCAGCACCACTTTCTGGGGTCCCCCCGAAGGGCTAGGGCAGCGAATCGCCGGCACGACGGAGCCGCGCGAGCGCGGGAGCGCTACGCGGCCTCGCCGAGCCGCAGGAAGGCCTGCTCGAGCACGAGGCGTCCGTTGAGGTTCACGTCGTCGGCGAGGGCAGCCCTGGCCTCCTCGACCGCCGCGAGGCCCGAGGCGGCGGACGGAACCGCCGACGGCTCGGGCGCCAGGTCCGGGTTCATCAGCAGGTCCGCCCCCCCGCCGATCGCGGCGACGACCCGATCGCGAAGCAGCGCCGAGACCGCGAGCAGGATCCGGTCGACGTAGTCTCGCTCGGCCCGGCGGAGCTGGCGATCGTGTCGCTGCTGCAGGCGGCGGATCGCGGCGCGATAGGCGTCCTCCGGGCGACCTCGATCGTCCAGGAACGGCACCAGGTCCTGCTTCTGCTCCCCGGCGAGGTCCTTCTTGTACCGCTCGGCCGCCGCCAGGACGAGCTCGGCCGCCTCCAGCGCGCCGGCCGGACCCCTCCGGACGAGCTCGAGCGCCTCGCGCCCGACGTCGCGGAATGTCAGCCCCTCCTCGTCCGACGCCATGCGACGGGCACGGCCGAGGTTGCCGCCGGACAGGCGCGCCGCGAGCGCCGCCCGCGACGGCGCGGTGCCCTCGGCCGCGAGCGTGGCGACCACGAAGTCCTCGGACAGGGGCAGGAACGAAACCACGTGGCCGCGGGAGAGCACGGTCTCGGGCAGCTCGGCGGGACGGGCGGAGAGCAGCAGGAGAACCGCGTCGGCGGGCGGTTCCTCCAGCACCTTCAGCAGGACGTCGGCCGCGGCCGGGTTCAGGCGATCCGCTTCCCGGATCAGGAACACCTTCCGGCCCGGCTCCGGCGCCGTCCGGTACGCGGGGTGCCAGACCTCCGAGCGCACGGTGTCCACGTGGATGTCGCGGCCCTCGGGCTCGACGACGACCTCGTTCGGGTGCTTGTCCGCCAGCGCCAGCCGGCAGTCGCGACATTCCCCGCAGCCGTGCCGCTGGCAGAGCAGGGTGGCGGCGAAGGCCCGCGCCGCGAGCTGCTTGCCGCCTCCCTCCGGGCCCGCCAGCAGGTAGGCGTGGTGTGGCCGGGCGGCTGCCTGGCGGAGGAACCCGATCGCGCGGTCCTGCCCCGGCACGCGATCCAGGACGGGGTACTCAGCGCTCGTCGCCGTCTCCCTCACGCTCCTTCAGCACGCGCTGCAACGCCTCGACGACCTGATCGTGCACCTTCTCCGGCACGTCGTCCGCGTCGAGCACGACGAACCGTTCGGGGTGCTCCTCGGCGATGCGAAGATACGCGTCGGCGACCTTGGCGTGGAAGTCCCCGCCCTCCATCTCGATGCGATCGGGCTCCTCGAGCGACCGGAGCAGTCCCGCCTCCGGCTCCAGGTGCAGCAGGATCACGAGATCCGGGAACAGGCCCTGCGTCGCCCACACGTTCAGCGTCAGCACGTCCTGCTCGCCGATGCCGCGAGCCCACCCCTGGTAGGCGACGGACGAGTCGATGTACCGGTCGCAGATGACGACCTTGCCCTCGGCGAGCGCGGGGCGGATCACCGTCGTGACGAGCTGCGCCCGGCCGGCGGCGAACAGCAGCGCCTCGGTCTTGGGCTCGAGGTGGCCGGTCTCGTGGTCCAGCAGCACCCGGCGAAGCTCCTCCCCGACCGCCGTCCCGCCCGGCTCGCGCGTGACGAGCACGTCGACGCCCTGCTCCTCGAGCCACTCCTTCGCGAGACGGATCTGCGTGCCCTTGCCCGAGCCCTCGACGCCCTCGAACGCCACGAACAACCCGGCCGAGGGCGGCCGCTTGAGCTTGGGGACCAGGCCGAGCGGCTGCGGGCGCCCGACCCGGAATCGGCGAAGTCGTCGACGCGTCACGACGCCCGCGAGGATGGCACCCGCCCCGGCGACCATCAACGCCGCCCGGGTGCCCGAGAGGTCGATCGTCCGGTTGCCGATCGTGAGGGAGTGTTCGCCCACCGCGCCGGCGAGCACGGGGAACAGCGTGAGCGACAGGAACAGGCCGAATCGCGACAGCACGGTGAGGGCCCCGAACGTGCGCCCACGGAACTCGTCGGTCACGTTCTCTTGGAGCAGCACGTACCCGCTCACCCATGCGGAGCCGCAGAACGCGCCGAGCACCACCGTGATCACGGCGGCGAGCTCGACCTCCGGGATCAGCGCGAGGACGAACAGGGTGGCCGCCGCCGCGATGATCGACCAGACGAACACGAACTCGCGCTCGACGAGCTCCACCACCTTGTTCGACGACGCCATCCCGATCCCCATGCCGATGCCGAACGACGTCACCAGGACGCCCCAACCGGAGCTCGCGGCGCCGAGCGCGTCGCGCGCGAAGATCGGGCCGAGCGCGAGCACGGCCCCAACCGCGCTGAACGCCGACACGATGCCCAGTGTCATCGAGGACGCGAGCGAGTCCTCGCGCAGGAACCGGACGCCGTCCAGGATGTCGCGCCCCACGCGCGAGAGCTCGAACCTCGACCAGCCGGTGGGCGCGGGCGAGGGGATCAGGATGCGCGACACGAGGACCGCCGAGAGCGCGAACGTCCCCGCATCCAGCCAGAGCGCGAGGGACTCGGGGTTGTCCTGCAGCCACGGCAGCAGATCGGAGCCGCCGGACAGGAACGCGAACACCAGACCGCCGAGCGGCAGCGTCCCGTACGTCGTGATCAGGCCGAGCGAGTTCGCGTTGGCGAGCTGGCGCCGGGGGACGAGGTTGGGGAGCGACGCGTCCCTGGCCGGCGTCCACAGGAGCGAGAAGCACTCGATCGTGAACGACACGAGGTAGATCGCCCACAGCGGCCCGAGGATCGGCATCAGGGCGTAGAGCGCTCCCCGCGCGACATCGGCCGTGATCATCAGGGTCTTGCGGTTGAACCGGTCGACGAACGCGCCGGCGATCGGTCCGAACAGGATCGCCGGCAGCATGCGAGCGACCATCACGCCGGCCACGGCGTAGGCGCCACCCGAGGCCCCGCCCTTGGCCACCACCAGTGATGCCACGGCGACGAAGCCCACCCAGTCGCCGAAGGAACTGGCCGTCTGCGCGACGAGCAGCTTGGAGAACTGCGAGTTGGTGATGAGGTCCTTGAGCGTTGCGGGGCGGGTTCCTCGGAGCGCTGCGACCTCGTCGGCGAAGCTGCTCGACACCCGGCCTTACCCCTGGGCCGCCGCCGCCGCGTCGCCGTCGCCCGACGCCGAGCGCTTGGCGGCCGGCCGCTTGGCCTTGCCGCGCTTGGAGGGCGCGCGTTTGCTCGCCGACCGCTTCCCGTTGGATCCCCTCGCCGCCTTCGCCTTCTGTCGCTCGGCACGGGCCACCGCCTTGGCGGCGCGCACCGCCGCCTCGGCCTCCGGGTCGCCGTGCTTCTTCACGTTGAGCTCCCGGTCGAGCTCGGCGCCGCAGTTCCAGCAGCGGTAGCTCTTCGGCCGCTCGAGGAGGAGGGAGCCGCATTCGGGACAGGGATGGTCCTTCACGGGCAGGTTGTTGACCGCGAAGTCGCAGTCCGGATACCGCGCGCACCCGTAGAAGAGGCCGAATCGGGTTCGCTTCTCGACGATCTCGCCCTGCCGGCACTGCGGGCAGGTGATCTCGAGGCTCTTCGGCGGGTCCTTCTTGATGTACCGGCAGTCGGGATAGCCCGAGCACCCGACGAACGGCCCGTAGCGGCCGAACTTGCGCTCCAGCTGCCGGCCGCACTCGGGGCACTTCTCGTCCAGCAGCTCGGGCTCGGGACGCTCCTGCCCGTCGAGGTTGCGGATGTACTTGCATCCACCGTCGTCCTCGGCGAACCGGGAGCACCCGATGAACCGGCCGTACCGGCCCAGCCGGATCTGCAGCCGCCCGGGCGGCGTGCGCCCCTCCTCGATGCACCGCGGGCAGTCCTCGTCGAGGTCCTCGATGTAGCGCTCGAACTTCTCCTCCGCGCGCTCGAGGTCCTCCGAGAACGGCACCCAGAACTCGTGCAGCACGGCGACCCGGGGCGCGTCGCCCTCGGTGATCTCGTCGAGCTCCTCCTCCATCCGCGCGGTGAAGTTCACGTCGACCACGTCGGCGAAGTGCTCGACGAGCTTGTCGGTCACGACCTCGGCGACGTCCTCCGGGTAGAAACGCTTGTCCTCCAAGCGCACGTACCCGCGGTCCTGGATCGTGGAGATGATCGAGGCGTAGGTGGACGGCCGGCCGATCCCGAGCTCCTCCAGCGTCTTCACGAGCGACGCCTCGGAGTAGCGGGGGGGCGGTTGCGTGAAGTGCTGCTCGGGGAGCACCTCGAGCATCCGCAGCAGCTGTTCGGGCGTCAGCTCGGGCAGGCGGCTCTCGGCGTCCTCGTCGGGACCCTCGTCGCGGCCCTCCGTGTAGGCGCGGATGAACCCGTCGAAGATCATGGTCTGGCCGGTGGCCCGCAGGCCGTATCGGGCACCGTCCGACGTCGCCTCGATGTCGACGCCCACCTGGTTGAAGCGGGCCTCGGCCATCTGCGTGGCCACGGTCCGACGCCAGATCATGGTGTAGAGCCGGAGCTGGTCGCGGTCGAGCGCGCTCGCCAGCCGATCCGGCGTCCGGAGCACCGAGGTCGGGCGGATCGCCTCGTGCGCCTCCTGGGCGTTGCGCGAGCGCGTCTTGTACCGCCGGGGCTCGGCGATCGCGTACTCCGCGCCGAACTCGCCTCGGACGACCTCCGCGATCTCGCGGAGCGCGGCCTCGGCCAGGCTGACCGAGTCCGTCCGCATGTAGGTGATGAGCCCGACCGTGCCCTCGCCCGGCAGATCGACGCCCTCGTACAGGCGCTGCGCGAGGGTCATCGTCTTGCGCGCGCCGAAGCCCAGCTTGCGCGCGGCCTCCTGCTGGAGCGTGGAGGTCGTGAACGGTGGCGAGGGCGAGCGCTTCCGCTCCTTCCGCTCGACCTTCTCGACGCGATAGCCGGCCGTCCGCAGCCGCTCGACGTGGCCGGCGGCGTCCTCCTGCGTCGACAGGAGGAGTCCTTTCTTGTCCGGCGAGGCCGCGAGCTTGCCGTCCGGAACCTGCGTCAGCCTGGCGGTGAACGGCTGCTCCTCGTCTTCGGGCGTCAGCCGGACGTCCACGCTCCAGTACTCGACCGGCTGGAAGGCGCGGATCTCACGCTCGCGCTCGACGATCAGGCGGACCGCGACCGACTGCACGCGGCCGGCGGACAGGCCCGGCCGGACCCGGCGCCACAGGATCGGGCTGATCTTGTAGCCGACGAGCCGGTCCAGGACCCGGCGCGCCTCCTGGGCGTCGAACAGCTTCAGGTCGATCTCGCGCGGGCTCTGGAAGGCCTCGAGGATCGCGTCGCGGGTGATCTCGGTGAAGGTCACCCGCTTGGCCTCTGCGGGGTCCACCCCGAGAAGGCTGGCCACGTGGAAGGCGATCGCCTCGCCCTCGCGGTCGTAGTCCGTCGCGAGCACCAGGTCGTCGGCCTGCTTCAGCGCACGCTTCAGCTCGGCGACGTGCTTCTTCGAGTCCTCGGGCACCTCGTAGGTGACCCGGAACTCGTCCTCGACGTCCACGCCGAGGTCGCTCTTGGGCAGGTCGCGGATGTGGCCGTAGGAGGCCCGGACCGCGTAGTCCGTGCCCAGGTACTTCTCGATGGTCTTCGCTTTGGCCGGCGATTCGACGACGACCAGCGTTCTCGCCACGAGGGCATCACGTCCGTTTCGTTGGAGGTCGGAGGCCCGGCCCCCCGCGGGTGGCCTCCGCGGCGCAGGGTACCAGCCCTTGCCGTCAACCCCGGGATTCCGGGTGTCGGGCGCCCGCCGGGTGCCGGATGCGGCAACCCCGGCCGGAGCCAGAAACGCGATGGTAGGGTCCTTTCATTCCCGCCGGCCTGGGAGTTCACGCTGCTCGCGATCCTGAACTCGTTCATCACCGACGAGATCGCCCGGTACGGCTACCTCGCGATCTTCCTGCTCATGGTGCTCGAGTCGGCCTGCATCCCGATCCCCTCCGAGGTCACGATGCTCTTCGGCGGCGCCCTGGTCTCGGCGTCGTTCCTCGCCCCGGAGCAGCAGCTCGACTTCTGGCTCGTGGTCCTGGCCGGGACCGCGGGGAACCTGGTGGGCTCGTGGCTGGCCTACGGCGCGGGGTATGCGGGCGGGCGGCCGCTGATCGACCGGTGGGGACGGTATCTGCTGATCCGGCCCCACGAGGTCGACCGTGCCCACGACTGGTTCGAGCGCCACGGCGAGCTCGCCGTGTTCGGGGGAAGGCTGCTCCCGGTCGTGCGGACGTTCATCAGCCTCCCGGCCGGGGTCGTCCGGATGGGGTTCTGGAGGTTCACTCTGTACACCATCCTTGGCTGTTTTCCCTGGTGCCTGGTCCTCACCTGGCTGGGATACCTCCTCGGCGCACGATGGGAGACCGTCGAGCGGATCTTCCGGCCGTTCGCCTGGGCGATCGCGGTGGCGATCCTGGCTGCGGCGATCTGGTTCGTCTGGCACCGGATCCGCACGATCCGCCGGGAAGAGGAAGAACGCCGCGCTCGAGCGGCGGAGGCGGAGACCATCGCGGCCGGAGCCAAGGAACGCTCGGGCGCCGAGGAGACCGCCTAGGCGCGCGGCCTGGGCCGCTCAGCCGAGGTCGGCGCGCATCACCCAGGACTCGCCGTCCTCGCGCACCTTCTGGAAGCCGGTCCGCTCGTACATCATCCGGGACCGGTTGTGCGCCGCCACGGACAGCGAGAGCGACTGCCAGCCCTCCTCGCGGGCCTGCACGATCAGCGCGCGAAGGAGCGTTTCGCCGATGCCCTTGCGCCGGTGGAGCGGGACCACGGCGATCCCCAGCTCGGGCGTCTTCTCGTCGACGAACCCCCACCCGGGCTCGGCCTCGGTGAACAGGCGGTACCAGGCGGCGCCGACCGGCTCCCCGTCGAGCTCGGCGATCACACCTCCGTCCCCCGGCCGTCCCCACTCGCGGTGGTACCGCTCGACCATCGGGTCGGCGAGGGCGGCGATCGTCCGCTCGCGAGGCCAGTCCGGGTTCCACGCCGCGGCCTCGTAGAGCATCTTCTTCAGGAACTGGACGTCCTCCGGGCCCGCCGGCCGGATGTTCATGCGCCGCCTCCGGGGGAAGTGTGAGGAGCGGAACCTTAGCGCACGCGACGGCTCGCCCGCCGAGCCCGGGCGGCGTTCCGCGCGACCGGGCGTACGCTCGAAGGGTGATCGACCGGCTCATCCGTTTCCCGGCGCCCGAGCACTCCACCGAGCCGATCCTGGGCTGGCGCGCGTGGCGTCTGCACCGGAACGAAGCCGGCGGGCTCCGCATCGCGCCCACCACGCCGCGCGCCGACTGGGAGCCGGGGGTCGCGATGCACGCCCGATGTTCCGGCGCGCACACCCGCATGTACATGGTGTTCAACCCCGAGCTCGAGGCGGCGCACCGGAGCCCCGAGCCCGGGTGCACCTGCGGGCTCCACGCGATGAAGGACCCCGCCCGGTTGGCGCGCGGGAGCCGGAGCGCCGGCACGATCGGCCGGGTCGCGATGTGGGGC
>JBOGVL010000010.1:0-18036 GCA_050692535.1 Actinomycetota bacterium
CTGCTGAAGCGGAGGTCGCGGGCCGACCAGGCTCATCTCCCCCTTGATGACGTTCATCAGCTGGGGCAGCTCGTCGAGGCTCCATTTCCGGAGCCGACGTCCGACCGGGGTGACCCTCGGGTCCTCGCGGATCTTGAACAGCGGCCCGTCCGCCTCGTTGCGCTCTCGAAGATCGGTGAGCAGGCCCTCTGCGCCCGGAACCATCGTGCGGAACTTCAACAGCGTGAAGCGCCGACCCTGTCGCCCAATGCGGACCTGTCGAAACAACACGGGGCCCCCCGAGCTGATCCTGATCGCCAGGGCGATGCCGGCCAACAGGGGCAGGGCGACCATCAGCCCGGCCGTCGCTCCCAGGAGATCGACGGCCCGTTTGGCCGCGGCCTGCCCGCCCGAGAGCCGCGCCGACTTCAACGAGACGATCATGAGGTGGTCGAGCTGCTGAGCCGTCAGCCGCGTCGGAAGGATGTGGGGAAGGTTCACCGACAGCCGAACCTCGCTGCCCTCGAGCCGCGCCGCTTTCGAGATCCGGCCCATATCCGCGGTGCTGACCGCGGAGGACGCGACAAACACGCAGTCGATGGCGAGCTCCCGGATGATCCGCCGGAACGACTCGACGTTCCCGACCGCGTCGCCCGAGATCCGGACCAGACGCTCGTCCAACGGGGGCGTCCCTCGGCCGTTCCACTTTTCGGTCTGGACGACGCCCACCGGACGGAACCCGAGTGCCGGCGAGCGAAAGGCCGCCAGGGCGCTGCCCGCCTCCTCGTTCGCACCGACGACGAGCGTTCGGTAGGCGAGCCGGCCGTCCTCACGCCTGCGCGCGATCGCTCGATGCCATCGCTGCCGAATGGCGAGGCAGAGGACCAGGGTCAGAACCCACGTGAAGCCGAGCCACAAGCGCGAGTAGGGGATCTGCGACCAGAAGCCGAACAGCGCGATCGCTGCAATCGTGGTACCGATCGCGGCGATGGTCCGGCGAAACTCCTCGGCCGGGCTCAGGAGCTGAACCGAGTACAAGCGATAGGCGAAGAAGATCGCGACGAGGGCCAACGGCGCCGTCCCGATCAGGAGGCTGAAGTCCGGCGGCACCGGCTGGAGGCCGAACCGGATGAGGTAGGCGAGCAGCATCGCGGCGATGATCGACAGCCCATCCGTGGCGACGATCCCGGCGGACATGGTCCGATACCGCCTGAGCACGTCGGATCGCAGGATCGTCGGGTCGAGCTCGAGCTCGGGGCCCGCTCGATCAAATCGAAGTTGGGGAGGGGCGATCTCCTTCATTCTTCGTAGCTCCGGCGAACCGCGGGCGGTGCATCGGGACGCCTAGCTTGAAGTCCCCGTTCGGCCATGGGTGTTCACATTCATGCAATGACGCTTCACGGGCTCTCGCAACCCGCCATTCGCCGTAGCCAGCTCGCCGTAGCCGGATGGCCCCACCACAGCCCACCAGCCCGCCGTGTCATTCGGGCGTCGAGAAGGTGAGCTCGCTCGGCCAGGCGCTGACCAGCGGATCGAGGTCGATCGTCGGCGGGGCCGTCATTTTCCGAGTCATCGATGCAAGCGAACCGCCCCACCGAACCGGCTCGGGTGCCTGCCGTCCCGTGGACTCGTAGTAGTCACGGAACTTGAACCCATGGCCCGTGACCTTGTCGGAACCGACGAACCAGGCCGCCGGCACGCCGTAGGCCTCCGCGACGATGAGACCGTGCAGCGACGACGAGAGGATCGTGTCGCACTCGTTGATATGGTCGACGACATCTTGCCAGTCGGACAGGACATCGATCAGCGAGACCACGGGATCTGCGACCCGTATCGAGTCGGCGTCGAGATAGTGGGGGATCACGCCGAGCTCGAATCGCTTGCTGCGGGATGGCTGATAGATGCGAGGAAGCAACATCGCCGGGTCGCCGTAGACCTCGGGCACGTCACCTCGTATCAAGGCTCGCGTCAGCGGCCCCCGGACCGCCCGAAACCTCACGCGCGGTGGCGGGACGATCGACGCCTCTCGAATCGCACCGGCACCCCACACCGTGTCGGTCTCCGCCAACCGGTGCAGGATGCTGCCCACGGCAAGCACCTTGCCCCTGTGGCGGCCCGACACGAGCACGGGGCTCGCGTTCGACACATGAGCAACAACCACCGCAGAAAGGGCATCGCCGAAGTTCGAGCGACCGCTGAACCAGTACGTGGGGATCGGCCGGTCGGGAATCCTTGCGGCTCTCCGAAGGGCGCGAGTGGATCGCGACCTTCCACGAACGTCCCGGATATCGGTGAGGAAGTCAGCGAGTCGCGGTCGAGAGCCGCCTCGGAACCGTCGAAGGAGCGGGTGTCGACTCGCCACGAGGGCGGGCCTTCCCGTCTTCTAGAGAATCGAAACAGAGCGCAGCCATCCCCGACCAGCGCGTGCGTCGCGAGGACGCTCGAGCGGCCGGGGATGCGATCGACCGGGTCCTCGGTGACGTGATCTCGGCGCGAAAGGTTGACGAGGAATTGGCCGAGACGTCCGCATCCGTCGCCTCCTTTGATCGCGAAGACGGTGACCTAGCGTAACGACGTGGGGCAAATATCGAAGGACTCCAGAGCCCAGATCCGACTGGCATACCCGTACGTCGCGGAGGTCCTGGAGGCAGCGGGCGCGAGTTGGGACGGCGTTGTCTCTGTTACCACCTACCACGTAGACATGCGCAGCCACATCGATGACGTCCTCGAGATTCACCGCGACTTCGAAAGACGGAGCCGTATCCGACCTGGACTGCTGTCGGTGTCACCGAACTCTATGAGCCCGAGGCCATCTTCGAAGTTAGTGCAATCGCTTGGGTGCAACGCTGACAGGATTGGACCCGCTCACCTCCGCGAACTCGTGATCGACTGCGAGGAGGACCGGACGCTCCGGGCGGTGCTCATCTGGGTGCTGCGGAAGGCCGACCTGGGGGCACTAGGTATACCCGGAGCCCCGCCGCACGGCGAGCCGGCGGTCTGAGCCAATCGGCTATCCAGAGGGGATTGGAAAGCAAGCGATGCTGGACCCAAGCGAACCACCAGACTAGGCGGCCGGGCCAAGCTCAACAATCCCAACCCGGCCGGAAAGCAAAACGGAGCCAACGACGCGGCTATCCATCGAGAGGCGGTTCCAGCATTTCCTCATCTCGCCCCCGACGAAGTTCACATCGTCGATGAGTATGACGGCGTTCGGCGACGCGCGCTCGGCGACAAGTTCGAACTGATGGCTGACGTGCTCTTCAGTGTGGATTGCATCGAGAAAAGCCATATCAATAGGCTCGTCGATCATCGCCAAGTTGTCCTCGAACGTCCCGCACACGGATTGATACGAACCCCCAATTGCCTCCAAGTTGCGCCGTGCCACCTGAACCCACGTCTCGTTGGGATCAAATGTCAGTAGGCGGCCAGACCCTCTCAACCCGAGCAGCCAGTACATGCCCGAGACGCCGAAGGCAGTCCCAACCTCAACTACCAGTCTCGACGCAAAAGCGCTCGCGAGATGAGCGAAGCATCTGCCCGCGCGGGAGTCGCTTCGGACTTGCGATGGAGTTCGATCGTTACTGGATGAGCGTCCATATCCTTGGAGGCTCCGATACCCCTCCCAGAGGGGAAGACGTCCTACCCTCTCGGTCTCTCGCGCGAGATACTCCACCTGCTTGAACTCCGCGCGGCTAGGCGGACGATAGACGTGCAGCGGAATCAGTTGTGCGATCCGACCTCCACGCCGAACCCAGTCAACGTGGTAACTCACCGCCGCTCGAAGGACGCGCTCTGCAATGCTCACCGCTCACCCCGCGATTGTCGGCCCGCGCGGCTAGATGCTACCCGCCGGTCGGTCGGGCGGGATGCTTAGGGCGGTCATGATCCCGCCCCGGTCACCCTCCGCGGGAACATCGAGACGAGCAAAGTCGAGGGCTCGGCGAGGCTCGGGAAGTCAACGTTCGCGAGCTTCTCGCCCGCGGTGGCCACCCGGAGGACCGCTCTGCTCGACAGGAGGTCATCGAATACCTACGCGGGAGCGGCAACGGGAACGCCACCCGCCTAGGTACCTTCACGAACGCTCTCGCACCAGAGGGTCTTGTCGTCCTCATCGGAGGCTCCGTCCGAGACTAGCCGACGATCACTGGCAGCATTAGTGGCAGCAGGGCCGACTCCCCCTCATCGAGCCGACATGAAACCGCAGGCGGAGCGGTGGGGCGGGCAGGACTCGAACCTGCGACCGACGGATTATGAGTCCGCTGCTCTGACCGACTGAGCTACCGCCCCCGGCGCGAGTCTAGGCCGACACGCTGGGTCAGGACGATTCGTCGTTGGGCTCTCGATGCGCCTCGCCGAGCTCGTCCTCGACGGCGGCGAGCCGCTCGTCGGCGGCGACGGCCATGTCCTGGAAACTCTGGCGGATCTCGCCCAGCTTGGACTCGAGCCGCTCGATCGTGCCCTCGAGGCGCGCGATCCGGGCCTCGAGCTCCTCCCGTGATTCCCCACCGCGCTCGGACGGCGCGCGGGGCTCGGCGGGAGACGGTTCGGGGATCGGCTCCTCGGGGGCGAGCTCCTCCTCCGCCGCGGCGATCTCCGCTTCCGCTTCCACCACCGTCGCCTCGATCACCGGCTCGATCCCGTCCTCGGCCTCCGGTTCGACCTCGGTCACCAACTCGACCTCGGCCTCCGGCTCCGGTTCGGCGGCCGGTAGGTCGAGGAGGCTGCTCGTCGCGGTCGACGTCTCGACCGGCCGCTCCGAGAGTCGCAGCCGGGCGACCTCCGCCGCCTCGATCGGTGAGGCCCCCTCGCGAAGCGATCGCTGGTAGTCCAGGAGCCGCTTCATGATGTCGTCGTGCCCGACGGCGGGTTCCACGGACTCCGGGCGCTCCTCCGGCCAGCGGTCGTCGGTTGCGTCGTCCGGTGTCTCGTCGGGCACGAAAACTCCTCCTCCGAGGGGTGAACGCCCAGTCTACGGCCGCCGGGTTGGCACGCTCAATCGCCCCCGCGAACACCAGGAGGGCAAGGAACCGCAAGCCGCTCCGGGCTCGTCCGAGCGTAGGATTCTCGTGAGAGGGGGTCTCGCCGCTGTTCGGGTTCGGGGTCTTCCGTGACGGGGAGGATGTCCAGAGCCGGCACGTCCGCGAACGGGCCGAAGAGGTCCGGGCCTACCTCGAGCAGAACCTCACCCGCGACCTGGACATGAACGAGGTTGCCCGGGCCGCCTCGCTCTCCCCGTTCTACCTCACCCGCATCTTCAAGGCCCGATACGGCGTGCCCCCGTATCGGTACCTCATCGGGCTGCGGATCTCGCTCGCCTCCGAGCTCCTGCGGGACTCGTCGCTCACCGTCACGCAGATCTGCCACCGTTCGGGCTTCAACTCGCTGTCGCACTTCATCACGACCTTCCGCCGCCACACGGGCATGAGCCCGTCCCAGTACCGGCGCATGGTCGACTGGCAGCAGGATGCCGGAAGGTTCGGGCAGAACACCGAAGCGCTCCTCAAAGGGCCTCGGCGTAGGGACTTCTGAGAGGGGTCGCGGCGCTCGCCGTGGCCGAAGTCCTCGGGCCGAAGGAGGAGGGCATGCCCAGGAAACCCCTGGTCCTCGTCGCGGTCGTCCTCACGCTGGCGCTGATCGCGGCGGCGTGTGGTGGCGACTCGACGGAAGAGAGTCCCGAGCCCGGCACCGGTGGCAGCGGCGCGACGGGCGAACTTCCGACGGGCGGGACGCTGCGTCTGGCGTTGGTGTCGGACGTGCAGGAGGCGTTCGATCCACAGAAGGAGTACTACGGCGTGGCGTGGGCGATGTACCGGTGCTGCCTACTCCGCACCCTGCTCTCGTACAACGGAAGGACCACCGCCGACGGCGGCGCGGAGGTGCAGCCGGACCTGGCGGCCGCCCAGCCGGAGGTCTCGGCCGACGGGCTCACCTGGACGTTCACCCTGAAGCCGGGGATCGCCTACTCCCCGCCGCTGGAGACCGTCACCGTCACGGCGCAGGACTTCATCCGCGCCATGGAGCGCGAGGCGTGCGGCGAGTGCTCCACGGGCGGCTACTCCTTCTACTACTCGGCGATCGAGGGCTTCGACGAGTACGCGGCCGGTGAGGCCGACTCGATCAGCGGCCTGGAGGCCCCCGACGAGCAGACCCTGATCGTCCGCACGACCGAGCCGACCGGCGACCTTCCGTACCGGATGGCGATGCCGGCGGCGGCGCCGATCCCGCCCAATCCGGACGACCCCGACGCACGCCTCGGCATCGCCGAGGGCCACGACGACAACTTCGGGCGGTTCCAGGTCGGGACCGGCCCCTACATGTTCGAGGGCACCGATCAGCTGGATTTCTCCGTCGCGGCGGAGGACCAGGAGCCCGTGTCGGGCTACGACGTAGGGCGCTCGATCGTGTTCGTGCGGAACCCGGCGTACGACCCTGAGAGCGACGACCTGCGCGAGGGCTACGTCGACCGGATCGAGATCCTGATCGGCGGCGACTCCAACGACCTCGCGCTGCAGGTCGACGCCGGCGTGATCGACATGGTCTTCGACGGCGTTCCGCCCGCGCAGCAGGTACAGCAGTACTCGAGCGACCCCGAGCTGCAGGACCAGATCCACTCGGATCCGTCGGACGGCGTGCGGTACATCGAGATGAATCTCGCGACGCCGCCGTTCGACGACGTCCACGTGCGGCGGGCCCTGAACTACGCCCTCGACAAGGAGGGCTTCCGCCAGCTGCGCGGGGGTCCCCTCTTCGGCGAGCTCGCGGGACACATCATGGTGAACAGCCTCCAGGGCAACCTGCTCGAGGACTTCGACCCGTTCGCCACCCCGAACGGCCGGGGCGACCTCGAGGCCGCGAAGGCCGAGATGGCCCTGTCGGTGTACGACACCGACGGCGACGGCGTGTGCGACGACCCCGTGTGCGAGGACGTCCTGACGGTGACGGACGAGTCCGACCCGTACCCCGACCAGACGGCCCTGCTGGCGCAGGCGCTGGAGCCGCTCGGCATCAGCCTGGATGCCAAGACGTTCGAGCGGACCACGATGTACTCCAAGTGCGAGGACCCGAACACGCACTGGGCCCTCTGCCCGAGCGTGTCGTGGGGCAAGGACTACCCGGACGGTTACACGTTCGGTCCTCCCCTGTTCTCGCAGGCGGCGATCGGTCCCGAGTCGTGCTGCAACGATCCGATGATCGGGATCACGCCCGAGATGCTCCAGGAGCGCGGCTACGACCCGAACATCCCGGTGCCGAGCGCCGAGGACCAGATCAACGCCTGCATCCCGCTCTCGGGCGACGAGCGGTTGCAGTGCTGGGCCGACCTCGACACGTACCTGATGGAAGAGATCGTGCCCTGGGTCCCGTACCTGTTCGACAACAACGTCGTCGTGACCTCGACCCGGGTCGTGGGCTGGAGCTTCGATCAGTTCGCCGGCCTGCCGGCGCTGGACCGGCTCGCGGTCGCCGACGCGTAGGGATCGAAGAGAAGGTCCGGAGCTCGGATCGGAGAGAGGGTCGAGGACCCGAGCTTCGGACCTTCTGCATGACCGTACGACCCTTGCAGCGGAACGGACTTGCGGGTCTTTGCCCGGGAGTTGCGGGTCCCTGCCGGGCGCCACACGATCGACGCGCTCGCGCAGCTCGGCGCCCGTCTAGGATGCCGCCGTGCCGACCGAGCAGCTCCGAGAGGCGTGGGCGCGAGACGAGCCCGTTCTGCTTGGCTGGCTCCTGCTCGAAGGACCCTCGTCCGCGGGGGTCGTGGCCGGCGCAGGCTTCGACGCCGTCGTGCTCGACCTGCAGCATGGCTCCGCCACGATCGAGGTGGCCGGCGACGTCTTCGCGGCGGTCGAGGTGGCGGGTGCCGTCCCGCTGGCGCGCCCGCGGTGGAACGACCCGGGCGAGATCATGCGCCTGCTGGACCTCGGAGCGCGAGGAATCGTGTCCCCGATGGTGAGCACCCGCGCCGAGGCGGCGTCGCTCGCGGCGGCCTGCCGGTACCCACCGGAAGGGGTGCGGAGCTTCGGCCCGGTGCGCGGGGCGCTCGGGTCGGGCGCGGAGCAGGTGCGGCGCGCGAACGAGGCGATCGTGGTGCTCGCGATGATCGAGACGGCCGAGGGGTTCCGCAATCTCGACGAGATCGCCTCGATGCCGGGTATCGACGGGCTCTACGTGGGACCCGCGGACCTGAGCCTGGGCCTCGGGCTCTCGACCCTGGCCGACCTCGACGACCCGGAGCTGCTCGTGGCGCTCGACACCATCGTGACGGCGGCGCGGCGGCACGGCGTGGTCCCCGGCGTCCACGCGCCCTCGCCCGAACGCGCCATCCGGATGATCGAGCTCGGGTTCCGCCTCGTGTGCCCGGCGGTGGACGCCGACACGCTTGGTTCGAGTGCCGCGGCCGCCGTGCGGGCTACGCGCGATGGCCTCGGCTCGGCGGGCTGACGGCGCCCGACGATCAGCGCCCGCCGCCCGCCGCCGCCGACCACACCATCTCGATCGCGCGCATGTTGGCGATCGCGTCCTCGGGCGGGATCGGGACCTCCGTTCCGTCGGCGACGGCGTTCGAGAACGCGTCCACCTGGATCGCGTACTGGTCGGCCGGCGGGATCTCGATCACCTCGGTGTCGGGCGCGACCGGCGGGTCGCCGCCGGCCGTCAGCAGGAGCCGGGTGGCCCGGTCGGCCGGGGCGTTGAACGGGATCTCGATCCGGAGCCGTCCCTCCGTGCCGACGAGGTCGACCCGCTGCTCGGGCTCGATCTGTGTCGAACAGGTGAAGGTCGAGTGCCGGTCGCCGAACTCCAGCACGGCCGACGTGAGCGCATCCGTCCCGAACGCGGGATCGCGCCGAACCGCGGCCCCCACCCGCGACGGCTCCTCGCCGAACATCATCCGCGACACGTTGATCGGATAGCAGCCCACGTCCATGAGCGCGCCGCCACCGAACTCGGAGATGTTGCGGATGTCGTCCGGATCCACGTTGCGGTAGGAGAAGAAGCTCTGGATCGCCAGGAGCACGCCCAGCCGGCCGGACGCGACCAGCTCGCGGGTGCGAACCCACTGCGGGTGGAGCCGGTACATGAACGCCTCCATCAGCAGCACCCCCGCGCGGCGGCAGCCGTCGACCATCGCCCGGGCCTCGTCGGAGGTCATCGCGAGTGGCTTCTCGCACAGCACGTGTTTGCCGGCCTCGGCCGCGCGGAGCGTCCACTCGGCGTGCAAGTGATTGGGCAGGGGGATGTAGACGGCGTCGACGTCGGGGTCCTCGAGGAGCGCCTCGTAGCTTCCGTGGGCCTTCGGGATACCCAGGCGCTCGGCCGCCCCGGACGCGGTGGCCGAGTCGCGCGAGGCGATCGCGACCAGCTCGCACCGTTCCGCCGCCCGCATCCCCGGGATCACCCGTCCCATGCCGATCTTCGCGGTCGACAGCACGCCCCACCGAACCCTCCTCACGTCGCCTCCCTCACGGATCTGCGCTCGATCGTCACCGCGTCGACCTCGTCGACGCCCCGCAGGAATACCACGAGGCCGAACCCCTCGCGCTCGAGCCGGTCGACGGATCGGCGAAGGGCGGCGCGTTGCCGGCGCACGACCGGCGAGCTCACGTACCGATCGAGGCGACCCCGGTTTCGCTCGAGGCAGACGGACTCCGGCACGTCGAGGACGATCGCCACGGCAACGACCCGGCGGTCTCGCGCCTGGCGAACCAGGGGCCGGCGGACGTCGGGCCACAGGTTAGTGGCGTCGATCACGGCCGAACGGCCGAGCTCCAGCCGCGAGGCGGCCGCGGCGTGTAGGGCCTCGAAGGCCTCGGCCGTCACCGACTGATCGCCCTCGTCGCCCGCGACCCGACCACGGAACCCGTCGGACGAGAGCACGTCGGCCGCGTCGAAGTGGCGGGCGGCGAACGTCGACTTGCCCGACCCGCTGGTCCCGATCAACAGGACCAACGCGGGCTCCGGGAGCACGATCGTGGTCACCGAATGCGGCCCAACGGCGCCGGCATGGTCTGCTCACCGTAGCGAACTGACGCGCGGCCGGCCCGCCGCGACCATCCGGTGGCGCTCTTTCCTCGTCGTCGACCCAGCAGGAGGCTATTCGCCGCGAAGACGAGTCGCGAGCGACTGCAACAGCGCCCATGCGACCTGCGGCTCGGTCATCAGGAGCCCCCGCAGCGAGTCCTGTTCGAGGACCAGGCATCGCATCGACGTCTCGGAGATCACGGAGGCAGCTCGGGGGCGGCCGTCGATCAGGGAGATCTCACCGAAGTACTCGCCGGGTCCTCGACGAGAGATCGTTTGCCCACCTCGGACGACCTTCGCCGACCCCTCCAGGACCACGAACAGCGTCGCCGTTCGCCCCCCCTCTCGAACGATCGTGATGTCCGGCTCATAGCGATGCTCCGCAACGCTCCTCTGGAGCTTGCGCAGCTGTCGTGATGAGAGGTGGGAGAAGAGCGGAATCGTCGACAGCGCGTCCGAAGCCAATGCCGGCATGGGTCAGGTCTATCGAGGTGCGTGCCGCCCGTCAAGGCCGAGGAGATACGGGGCAGCTGAAGGCCGACCCGGGAGACCGGCCCTCACCTGCCTCTGCCACGGAACCGTCGTCCGCTAGCCAACCGGCGTCGATCGGCTAGCGACGCTCGATCTTCCAGATCTCCCCGCCGAGGGTGACGACGTAGGCGGTGTTTCCGATGAGTTCGAGCGAGGTCGGCTGGTTCAGGCCGGTCTCGACGACGGTGAACCCACCCTGTCCATCGACCTTGAGCAGCAGGCCCGTGTTCGGGTTCGCCGGCGAGCCTTCGGGATTGCCGGGCGTGAATTCACCCTGTGCGAGGCCGAAGAGCCTGCGACCGTTGCCGAACTCCACGTCCACGAGGAGGGGACCGCCGGCGGCGATCTCGGTGACCACGTTCGACCGCGCCTGGAACGACACGATCTTGCCGTCCTGGGGAAGGTGGGGCACGGGTCCGGCTTCCGCCATGTACACGGTGTTGCCGCGGATCTCGAGGCCGGTGGGAACGATGTTGCCGAAGGCGATCGCCTCCGTGACCGCCCCGTCGAGCGTCACGCGCAACACCCGGTTGTGGTGACCGTCGGTCACCAGAAACCCGTTGCGGAACTTCTCCATGGCGTACTGGACACCGGTCGGGACGAAGAAGTCCGTGGTGGGTGGGTTGGCCAACGCCCAAGCACCGATGTCCGCGATGACGGTGAACTGGTCCGGGTCGTCCACCCGGTAGATGCCGACGACATCGCTCCCCTCGACATCCGGCCCGACGAGCGTCACGAGCACGTAGGCGGTGCCGCCGATGAACGCGACGTCCATCGCGCCGCCGATGCCGATGATCGAGGGCGGCAGGCCACTGGCGAAGGTCGTGACGCCACCGGTCCGCGGATCGACCCGGGAGACACGGCCCGCGAGTCCTTCCGTGACGTACAGCGCTCCATCAGGTCCGACCGTGCTGCCCGATCCCCCGGCGAGCCCGGAGACCAGGAGCGTCGTGGTCGGCTCCGCCAGCACCGGTCCCGCACTCGTCGCGGACACCGCCAGGACGGCGAACGCGAGCATCGCGACGGCCGAGGTGACCACCCGGGACCTCAGCGTCGAGCTGGAACGGCTCATGTCAACCCCCTCCCGAAGAACCTCTCTGACATGGTGCGAGCCGGCTCCGGCATCACTCCGCGCGCTTGCGGGCCGAATGTCAAGTAGACCATTCGAATTACGGCGAGTCTGGGAGCCCCGAATCGATCGCAGTCAATGCAGCTTCCGGGCCGCGCCCCCGGCGCCCACAGGTTCGAGATCGCGCGGGCGAGGGGAGGGAGACGTTACGTCTGGACGTACACGCGCATCGGCTCGCCCTTGCCATTCGCCGCCACCAGATCGAGGTCGCCGTCGAGATCGATGTCTCCACAGGCGATCGAAAACGTGGATTCGGCGTCCTGCGGGAGGAGGCCCGAGGAGACGTCCGTGAACCTTCCGAGCCCGTCGTTCACGTAGATGTGATTCGGCGCGCCAAGGAACCGGTGGTCGGTCGGGGGGTTCAGGACGGCGCCAGTGTCCGACAGTACGATATCCAGGTCGCCGTCTCCCTCGATGTCGCACCCCTCGACGTCCTGCGCGGACAGCGGCTCTGCCGGCACGTTGGTGGCCGTGGCGTCGACGAAGCGACCGGTCCCGTCGTTCAGCCACAGGACGGGGCTTCGGTCCTGACGGCTCACGGCGAGGAACAGGTCGAGATCGCCGTCGCCGTCGAAGTCCGCCTCCACGACGTCCCGTCCCGAGTCGGCGTTGCTCGGCTCGGCGGGCAGTCGCGAGGCGGTCTGGTCCGAGAACACGCCCGACCCGTCGTTCTCCAGGTACACGTCTCGCCCGGCGTTCACCGAGAGGAGGTCGAGGTCGCCGTCGTCGTCGAAGTCGCCGACACCGATCGCCGAGGAGTCGTCCAGGATGGCCGGCATGTTCGTGGTGGTCGCGTCGACGAAGCGACCCGTTCCGTTGTTCAGGTACAGGCGGTTCTGGGTCCCGGGCGCCGTGAACGGGTCCTCGTTCGCCGTGACGATGTCGAGATCGCCGTCGCCGTCGGCGTCGAAGAAGCGGGACTCGAGCGTCACGTCGTCCGGTTGGTCGGAGGGAAGGTTGCGCGTCCGGTCCTGGAACCGGCCGCGGGTCGGGTTCCAGATCAGGAGTCGCTCCGGGCCGAGGGTCACGGACAGAATCGCGTCGAGGAAGCCGTCGTCGTTGGCGTCGCCGAACTCGATGTCGGCGAAGTCACCGTTCGCTGCGCGCGCGAAGCGGCCACGGAGGAGGTTCCCGTTGCCATCGTTCAGGAATGAGAGGATCGAACTGTCCTGGACGCCGTCGAGGCCCCCCCTCGCGACCACCAGATCGAGATCGCCGTCGCCGTCCGGATCGATGAACTCGGCGTCCGTCACGAGGGTCTCCGCCTCGGGCCGGAACGCGATCCGAGACGACTCGTCGACGAACGCGTCGGGATCCGCCCCGGCGGGCACCGCGACGGCGAGCAGCGCGAGCACGATCACGGATGCCCTGAACGCCTTGCCGCGCATACAAGTCCTCCGAAAGCTGGTGGGCGAAAGGGGCATCGCCCACGAACGGCCTGACGCCATGACGGTAGGGACCCACCTGGTATGGCGCGACATTCGGCCGACGTAGAACCCGTACGCCGCCGCGGTCAAGCCGCGTGCCGCGAGTGAAGTAGGGGAATGCGGCCGGTCGATCATCTCCGGCGACGTCCCCGCGTCCACGTGCCCGCTCACGGATGCCCGTGACGTGAGCACGCTCGCGCGGCTCAGCTCACCGTGGAGCCTGACGATTCTTCAAGGCCCTTGGGGCACCCGCAGCTCGCATGAGTGACCCGGGCTGCGGGTAGAGTCCGGGACGGTGCAGATCATGAGTGCGACCCCCCGGATTCGCCGGGAAGACGCTACCCCCACAGTGTGCGGTGCCGAGTGCACCCGATCAGGTGACCTGGACATGGAAACGGTTCGAGCACCCGACTCCGGACTGAGCGGCGCGCCCCGGGAGAGCGCCCGTCTTCACCGCGCCAACGCACGACACCTTCGATCCACAACGGCGCCAAAATCCGAGCGACCGCCCTCCTCTGCCGGAAGTGGCAGCTTCGAGCCCTAGGGAGGGAAGCAGACGTGCGCCAGTCGAGACTCGGAGAGCCTGACTCGACGGAGCGGCTCCGCCGGATCCTCCGGGTGGCCGACGCCGCGCTCGGGCACCTCGCGCCCGAGCGCCTGCTCGACGAGGTGCTGATCCGCGTCCGCGAGATCCTCGACGCGGACACGGCGGCCATCCTCCTACTCGACAAGACCACCGACGACCTCGTCGCGACGGCCGCCAAGGGCCTCGAGGAGGAGGTCGAGCAGGGCATCCGCATCCCCGTGGGACGGGGCTTCGCCGGACGCATCGCGGCCGAGCGAACGCCGATCGTGATCGCGCGCGTCGACCACCGCAACGTCCTGAATCCGATCCTGCGAGAGAAAGGTGTGCGGTCGCTGGTCGGCGTTCCGCTGCTGGTGCGCGGCGAAGTGCTCGGCGTCCTCCACGTCGGCACTCTCGTCGAGCGGAGGTTCACCGATCACGAGGTCGAACTCCTCCAGCTGGCGGCAGAGCGGGTTGCCCTCGCGCTGCACGTGCGTCTCTACGAGCGCGAGCGAATGGCGACCGAGACGCTCCAGCGAG
The DNA here is from genome assembly GCA_050692535.1 of Actinomycetota bacterium. Classification (GTDB taxonomy): domain Bacteria; phylum Actinomycetota; class UBA4738; order UBA4738; family HRBIN12; genus CALGFI01. Next base: position 14,189 of record JBOGVL010000010.1, read on the forward strand.
CGTTCCTGCCCACGGCGCTTCCTCAGGTCCCGGGGCTTCGGCTCGGGTCGAGGTACCTGCCCGCCTCCACGGCCGCGGGGATCGGCGGAGACTGGTACGACGTATTCGTCCTCCCATCGGGAACGGTCGCGCTCGCGATGGGCGACGTCTCCGGACACGGCCTCCGCGCCGCCTCGGTGATGGGGCAGGTCCGCAACGCCCTGCGAGCGTATGCGGTCGACCATCGCGACCCGGTGGAGGTCGTGTCGCGCCTGAGCGTGCTGATGAGGTTCCTCGACGTCACCGACATCGTGACGCTGCTGTTCGGAGTCCTGGAGCCGGACCTCTCGGCGTTTCGGTACGTGGCTGCCGGCCACCCCCCGCCCTTCATCGTGAACCGGGAGGGGCGCTTCGCCGACGACGCCGGGCGAGACCCGCCCCTGGGCATCGGACGCTTCCACGAGTACCACGAGGTCGTCCTCCCACTCGACGCCGGCGACTCGATGCTGCTCTACACCGACGGACTCGTCGAACGACGGCATGAGAGCCTCTCCGACGGACTCGAACGTCTCCGGGGGGTCGCGTCCTCGACCTGGACGCTCGAACCCGAGGAGGCGATCAGGTCGTTGCTCCAAGCGATCCTCATGGACGCCGAGCCGACCGACGACATCGCTCTCCTCCTGGTCCAACGAGACAAGGCTTCTGCCGCTGTCGACCTCCGGGTTCCCGCCGACGCAGACGAGCTGGTCACTCTGCGGCGGGCCCTCCGGCAGTGGTTGTCGGACCTCGAGGTCCCCAACAGCCTGCGCGACGACGTCCTCACGGCCGCAGGAGAGGCGTGCGCCAACGCCGTTGAGCATGCCTACGGGCCGAGCGGAGGCTGGGTGCATATGCTCGGCGTCCGCGACGACCATTCGATCCGAGTGACCGTACGTGATGGCGGGCGCTGGCGAGACCGTCGTTCCGGGCGGGGTCGCGGGATGACGCTCATGCGGGCGACCATGGACACGGTAGAGTTCGACCGCTCGGCCGCCGGCACGACGGTCACCCTGGAGCGGAGCGTGACCTGACGATGAACGAGCTCGCCTCCCTCTCGCTCGATCGCAACGGCCAGATCGCCGTCGCGGCGATCGCCGGGGAGATCGACTTTTCGAACGCGGATGACCTCGGGCGGCGTATCACCGGTTGGATGTCCAACGAGGAGGTCGCGCTCGTTCTCGATCTCGTGAAGCTCTCGTACTCGGACAGCGCCGGGATCAACCTGGTGTTCGATCTCGCCGCCCGGCTGCGCGAGCACGGGCAGGCCTTCGCCATCGTGCTCCCTGCCCATTCACAGCCGTGGCGGACGTTCTCGATCGTGGGCTTGGAAAGCCAGGTCCCCATCTTCGAGACCCTCGAGGAGGCCGAGGCCGGGCTCCGCAACGATTCCGGGCCCTAGGCGCACCCCGAGCGGAATCGCCGAGGCGAAGTCGACCCTTCGCTGCCAGCAAAGATTCGCCCCGGTCGCCACAACACGCCTCAACGCGGGATGCGACCAACCCAGCGAAGCGACTCTCGACCTGTTCGCCTTGGAAGCTCCGGGGGTGGGACTCGAACCCACAACCTACGGATTAACAGTCCGCCGCTCTGCCAATTGAGCTACCCCGGAACGAGCCGAGGCAGTCTATCAATGCCCCTCCGCCCGACGGATGACGATGGGCTAGGCTTGGTCGATGCGGTTCAAGACCGGGTTGGTCGTCGGGGTGGTGGTCGGGTACCTGATCGGCCGAGAGCTGGCCGGACACGAGGGCGAGGAGCGCCCGAACGGCGTTCGCGCCGCGATGGCGCGGCATCCCTCGTCGCAGCGGCTGGCCGGACTTGCCGGGCTGGCGGGAACCAAGAGCGTCGAGGCGATCCAGCGGGCGCGCGCGACGATCCAGCGCCGGCTGGTCGCCGACGTCGACGACCTGTCGATGAACTGATCGGGGCGGGCTCTACTCCAGGTAGTCGCGGAGCTTCTGCGACCGGCTCGGGTGGCGCAGCTTCGAGAGCGTCTTCGACTCGATCTGGCGGATCCGCTCGCGGGTGACGCCGAACTCGCGGCCGACCTCCTCGAGGGTCCGTGGGTGGCCGTCCAGCAGCCCGAACCGAAGCTGGATCACCTTCTTCTCGCGCTCCGAGAGCGTGTGGAGGACGGCCTCGAGCTGCTCCTGCAACAGGATGAAGCTGGCCGCGTCGACCGGGACGACCGCGTCCGAGTCCTCGATGAAGTCGCCGAGGTGGGAGTCCTCTTCCTCGCCGATCGGCGTCTCGAGGGAGACCGGCTCCTGGCTGACCTTCAGGATCTCGCGGACCTTCTCGGCGGGGATCCCCATCTGCCGGCCGATCTCCTCCGGCGTCGGCTCTCGGCCGAGGTCCTGCAGCAGCTGCCGCTGGATCCGCACGAGCTTGTTGATGGTCTCGACCATGTGCACGGGGATCCGGATCGTGCGCGCCTGGTCGGCGATCGCGCGAGTGATCGCCTGACGGATCCACCACGTCGCGTAGGTCGAGAACTTGAAGCCTTTGGAGTAGGCGAACTTTTCGACCGCGCGGATCAGGCCGAGGTTGCCCTCCTGGATCAGGTCCAGGAACAACATCCCGCGACCGACGTACCGCTTGGCGATCGAGACCACGAGCCGCAGGTTGGCTTCGATCAGCTTGCGCTTGGCGAGCTGGCCGTCGCGCTCGACGCGGCGGAGGAAGTCGTCGAGGTCCTCACGCGTCTTCGGTTTGTAGGACTTGGAGATCCGGTGCCGCCCGATCCCCTCGATCTTGCCGAACTTCTCGAGCTGGTGGTCGCGGATCGCGATGACCGACTCGACCACGATCCGAAGGCGCTTCTGGTCGACCTTGTCCTCGACCTCGACGAGCTCGCGCAGCTCGGTCGCGAACTCTCCCGCCTCGATCCGTCGGGCGAGGTCGACCTCCTGGGCGGCCGTCAGGAGCGGGACCTTCCCGATCTCCTTCAGGTACATCCGGACCGGGTCGTTGGTCGGCGCCTTCAGCAGGTCGACGTCGATCTGCCGCTGGGCCGACGAGTCCACCTCGTCGCCGGGGACCTCGATGACCTCGATGCCCTCGCCGCGGAGGTGCTCCTCGACTTGGGTGAGGAAGTCCTCTACCTGTTCGGGAGTGAAGTCCTCGACGGGAACGGCGTCGAGAAGGTCTTCGGATGTCACGAAGCCCCGCTCGCGTCCGCGAGCCGTGATCGCTTCCTTCGCTTCCTCCAAGCCCAGGTCGCGGGCTACTTCGGTCACGCCGTCTCCCAGTCTGGGGGATCCCGAGGGATGCCGGAGAGTGTACGAGCCGGACACGGCCGTGCCCACGGTTGGTCAGGCCGGGACGTGCCCTGGCTCGCGGAGCCGTCGAAGCTCGCCGTCGATCCCGATGAGCTCCTGGAAGAGCTCGTCGTATCGAGGATCGGTCGTCGGGTTCAGCTTCTGAAGCTGTTGACGAAGGGCCGTGCTCTTGCGTTTGAGCGCGAACTCCTGCAGCCGCGCCCACACGTCCTCCGCGTAGGCGGCCGACGGATCGCCGTCCGGCGCCTCGAGCGCGAGCGCCGAGAGCGCGCGGACCGCCTTGTCGTCCTCCGACCGCCCGACGAACCCGCCGACGTCGCCCTCGGTCTGCAGCAGCAGCGCGAGCAGGTCCCGGTTGCGCGCGGTCTGGAAGTGCTCGGTCGACAGACGCGGCGAGACCGCCGCGAACACCTCCGCATCGCGGGCGAGGAGCCGAAGCATCTCGCGCTCCACGCGCTCCTGGGCGGAGACCCGCTTGTCGGCCTGCGTCGCCTCGACCGGACGTCCTCCCGTCGCCCGGTCCAGGACAAGGACCACTGAGCTCTCGCT
>JBOGVL010000011.1:0-17773 GCA_050692535.1 Actinomycetota bacterium
TGCCGACGTCATCCAGGTCGACGCGATGGACGCACACTTCGTCCCGCCGCTGACGATCGGGCCGGTGGTCGTGGCCGCGCTTCGGCCCCATACCGATCGGATCCTCCACGGACATCTGATGGTCGAGACACCGGAGGGGCTCTTCGCCGAGCTGGCGGAGGCCGGCATGGAGATCGTGAGCTTCCACGTCGAGGCCGTCGACGACCCGGCCCCGGTGATCGCGAAGGCCCGCGGCGTCGGTCTGGGCGTGGGGCTGACCGTGAACCCGGAGACGCCGATCGAGTCCGTGTTCCCGCATCTCGAGGAGATCGACGACGTGATGGTCATGAGCGTGCATCCGGGCTGGGCGGGGCAGGCTTTCATCCCGGAGTCGCTCCCGAAGGTGGAGGCGGTTCGCGCGGAGCTCGGCCGTCGGGGGCTGCACGCCGACGTCGAGATCGACGGCGGCGTCAAGCCCGACAACGCGCGCCGGTGCGTCGAGGCCGGCGCCAACGTCCTGGTGGCCGCCTCGGCGATCTTTCACGCCCCGGACATCGCGGCCGCGGCGCGGGAGCTGAAGTCGATCGTGGAGCCCGCCTGATGCCCGAGACCATCCTCGTCGTCGACGACGACCCCGACATCGCGCGGTTCGTCGAGGTCAACCTCCGGAGCGCCGGCTACGACGTCTCGGTCGCCTCGGACGGGGAGGAGGCCCTCGAGAAGGCGGGGACGCTCCGGCCGGACCTGGTGCTCCTGGACGTGATGATGCCGCGGATCGACGGCTTCGAGGTCGCCCAGCGGCTCCGGCGGAACCCACAGACCTCGAATACCTCGATCATCATGCTCACGGCCAAGGCGCTGTCGACCGACAAGGTCCTGGGTCTGACCGCCGGCGCCGACGACTACATCATCAAACCGTTCGACCCCATCGAGCTCCTCGCGCGGGTCAAGGGCACGCTCCGTCGCGCCAAGGAGATGCGGAACCTCTCGCCGCTCACCGGCCTGCCCGGCAACATCCGCATCCAGGAGGAGATCGAACGGATGGTGCGAGAGGACCGGCCGATCGCCGTGCTCTACTCGGACCTGGACAACTTCAAGGCCTACAACGACCAGAAGGGGTTCGTGCGCGGGGACCGGCTGATCCAGGCGACGGCGCGCATCATCCAGGACGCGGTCGTCGAGTTCGCGGGGTCGGACGGGTTCGTCGGCCACGTCGGCGGCGACGACTTCGTGGCGCTCGTTCCGCCCGAGATCGCCGAGGACGTCGCCAAGCGCATCGTGGAGCGGTTCGACGGCGAGATCCACGACTTCTACGAGAAGGAGGATCTCGAGCGCGGCTACGTCGAGGTGGAGGACCGGAAGGGCGTCCTGCAGAAGCTGCCGCTCGCCGGCGTCTCGGTAGGCATCGCGACCACGCAGGTTCGCCGATTCGCCCACTACGGCGAGGCGGTCGCAGTTGCCACCGAGATGAAGCAGTTCGCCAAGCGCGAGGCCCGCTCCTCCTACGCGGTCGACCGCCGGACCACCTAGAGCGGGATCGGGCTGGAGGCCCGGCCTTCAGGCTCGTATACTGCGAGGTCAGAGCCTGTCTTCGGGGCGGGGTGCAACTCCCCACCGGCGGTGAGAGTCCGCGACCCCCTGGGAGCCACCCGGGGGTGGATCCGGTGAGATTCCGGAACCGACCGTGAGAGTCGGGATGGGAGAGGACGGGCGGTGCCGGCAGCGGCGTGGCCCCTGCCGTCTGCTGCCCCTCCCCGCATCCACGCCTCGGGAACGGAGTTCGACGTTGTCCGACGAGGCGTACATCGAGCGAGCCATCGGGCTCGCGCAGCGGGGGCGGGGGATGGTCTCCCCGAACCCCGTGGTGGGCGCCGTCGTCGTGTCGCACGACGGGCGGATGGTCGGCGAGGGATGGCACGAGGGCCCCGGCCGGCCCCATGCGGAGATCGTGGCGCTGACCGACGCCGGGGAAGCGGCGCGAGGCGCCACGCTGTACACCTCGCTCGAGCCCTGCGACCACTTCGGGCGGACGCCGCCGTGCACCCGCGCGATCGTCGAGGCGGGGATCGCGCGGGTCGTGGCGGGCATGCGCGACCCCAACCCGGTGGTCGACGGCCGAGGGTTCGATCGTCTGCGGGCGAACGGCATCGAGGTGCGCGAGGGCGTGCTCGCAACGGAGGCCGCGCGGCAGAACGAGGCGTTCGCCAAGCACGTTCGCACCGGCCTGCCGTTCGTGGTGTGGAAGATGGCGGCCTCGCTCGACGGGAAGGTCGCGGCACGCGACGGGTCATCCCGCTGGATCACCGGCGAGGCGGCCCGGGCCGACGTCCACCGCCTCCGCGCGTGGTCGGACGCGATCGTCGTGGGTTCCCGTACCGCCCTCAACGACGACCCCTCCCTGACCGTGCGCCAGCCGGGGTATCGCGGCGCCCCGCCGCTGCGGGTACTCGTCGACGCGAGCGGCCGTGTTCCCGCGTCGGGCGACCTGTTCGACGACGGCGCGCCCACGCTTGTGGCCACCACCGAGCTGGCCTCACCGGACCGACGCGAGGAGTGGACGTCGGCCGGAGCCGAGGTCCGCGTCTACGAGCCCGAGGGCGACGTCGTTCCGCTGGCGGAGCTCGTCGCCGATCTGGGCAAGCGGGACGTCCAGGGCCTGCTCCTGGAGGGGGGGCCGACCCTGGCTTTCGCCGCGGTCGAGGAGGGCCTGGTGGACCGGGTGGTCGTCTACCTCGCGCCCAAGCTGATCGGCGGCGAGGACGCGCCGACCGTGCTCGGGGGTCGCGGTTTCGCCCCGATCGCGAACGCGGTCCCGCTCCGCATCACCTCGTTCGATCTCGTGGGCGACGACCTGAAGGTGGAGGCGGATGTTCACCGGGATCGTTGAGGAGCGCGGCGTCGTGCGCGAGGTCGGGCCCACGCGCCTCGACGTCGGCTGCCGTCACGTCGTTTCGGACTCCGACGTCGGTGCGTCCGTGGCCGTGAACGGCGTCTGCCTCACGGTGGTCGAGCGTTCGACGGAGCACCTCGCGTTCGACCTGTCGGAGGAGACGCTTCGCCGGACGAGCCTCGCCCGGCTCGCCGAGGGGGACGCGGTCAACCTCGAACGGCCGCTCACGCTCTCCGGCCGGCTGGGAGGCCACCTCGTTCAGGGCCACGTCGACGGCGTGGGCGAGGTGACGGAGATGGAGCGCACGCGGGACGGCGGCGCCTGGCTCACGGTTCGCGCCCCCGAGTCCATCCGCCGCTACCTTGTCGAGAAGGGCTCCGTCTGCGTGGACGGGATCAGCCTGACCGTGGCGGAGACGGACACGGGTGTGTTCGGGATCGCCCTGATCCCGCATACGTTGGCGGCGACCACCCTGGGGTCGGCCCGGGTGGGCGACCCCGTCAACCTGGAGGCCGACGTGATCGCGAAGTACGTGGAGGCGTTGGTCGGAGGGAGAACGTGATGAGTCGAGAGGGCGAGCTTGATCGCTCGGTGTTCGCCACGATCGAAGAGGCCGTCGCGGACATTCGCGAGGGGAAGATCGTGATCGTGGTCGACGACGCGGACCGCGAGAACGAGGGCGACTTCATCATGGCGGCCGAGATGGCGACACCGGAGTCGATCAACTTCATGGTCACCCACGGCCGGGGCATCGTCTGCATGCCGGTCACGGCCCAACGCCTCGACGAGCTGCGGATCCCGCTCATGGTCTCGAAGAACAACGAGAGCCACGGCACCGCGTTCGCGGTCTCGATCGACATCCAGGGACGGACGACGACGGGCACCAGCGCGTTCGACCGTGCCGCCACCGTCCGGGCGATCGCCGACGCGGATCTGGGGGCGAGCGATGTCCGAATGCCCGGGCACGTGTTCCCGCTGATGGCGCAGGAGGGCGGCGTGCTGAAGCGGGCCGGGCACACGGAGGCGACGGTCGACCTGGCCCGCCTCGCCGGGCTCTATCCCGCGGGCGTGCTCTGCGAGGTGCTGCATCCGGACGGCGCCATGGCCCGCCTGCCCGAGCTCGTGCGGGTGGCGGAGGAGCACGGGCTGAAGCTGATCTCCATCGCCGATCTGATCGAACATCGCCGGCGTCGCGAGCAGCTCGTGCGGCGAACGGCGGAGGCCGCGATCCCGACCGAGCACGGGGACTTCACCGCCTTCACGTACGAGAGCCTGGTCGACGGCAACGTCCACGTGGCGCTCGTGCTGGGCGAGGTCGGGGACGGCGAGCAGATCCTGGTCCGGGTGCACTCGGAGTGCCTGACGGGCGACGTGTTCGGGTCGCTGCGGTGCGACTGCGGAGACCAGCTCCAGCGCGCGGTCGAGCGGATCGGCGCCGAGGGCCGCGGCGTGGTCCTGTACATCCGCGGCCACGAGGGTCGGTCGATCGGTCTCACGCACAAGCTCCGTGCGTACCAGCTCCAGGAGCAGGGCCGGGACACCGTTCAGGCGAACGAGGAGCTGGGGTTCGCGGCCGATCCGCGCGACTACGGCATCGGCGCGCAGATCCTCGTCGACCTCGGCGTCCGGACGATGCGGCTGCTGACGAACAACCCCGCCAAGCGGGCCGGCCTGGAGGGTTATGGCCTGTCGATCGTCGAACGCCTGCCCCTCGAGACGCGACCGAACGAGCGGAACATCGAGTACCTGCGGACCAAGCGCGAGAAGCTGGGACACCTCCTGGACCACCTCGACGGCGCGGCCGACGCCGATGTCGAGGTGGGGGCGGGGGAGTCCCCATGAACGAGATCCGCGGTGACTTCCACGCCCGCGGCCGACGCGTTGCGATCGCGGTGGCCCGTTTCAACGAGTTGGTGACGAGTCGGCTCGTGCAAGGCGCGCTGGACTGCCTTCGCACCCACGGCATCGCCGAGGACGACCTCGTCGTCGCCTGGGTCCCGGGCGCGTTCGAGCTGCCTCCGCTCGCGCGGCGCCTCGCGTCCTCCGGCGCCTACGACGCCGTCATCTGCCTCGGCGCCGTGATCCGTGGGGACACGCCGCACTTCGACCACGTGGCGGGACAGGCGGCGACCGGGATCCGGATGGCCGCGGAGGACGCCGGCGTACCGGTGATCTTCGGCGTCCTCACGACGGACACGCTGGACCAGGCGATGGATCGGGCCGGCGGCAAACACGGCAACAAGGGGTGGGACGCCGCGATGGCCGCGATGGAGACCGCCTCGGTCATGGAGCAGCTCCCGAAGGAGAGCGGATGATCGTCGACAAGCCGTGGGGCAAGGTCGTGACCTACGCCCTCAACCAGCCGAGCTCGGTTCGCGTGATCACCGTCGAGTCCAACCAGGAGACGAGCGTCCACTACCACCAGATGCGCGACGAGATGTGGGTGGTGCTCGATCGCGGCCTCACCGTGCAGATCGGGAACAAGACGGTGGAGGCGAGCCCCGGCGAGGAGTTCATGGTCTCGGCCGAGACGACCCATCGGATCTCGAACGCCGCCGATCATCGCGGACGCGTCCTGGAGATCGCCTACGGGTACACGACCGAGGACGACACGCTCCGACTCGAGGACGACTACGGGCGCCCGCTCGAGCCCGATTGGTGAACGTCCCTCCATCAGCCTACGACCCGCACGCATTGAGCCGCGGCGACCTCCGTGCTAGGCTCCGCGCCGCTCCGGCACCAGGAGGGACCGTTGGCAGAGCAGGGCACCGTGAAGTGGTTCAGCAACGAGAAGGGGTTCGGCTTCATCTCGCGGGAGGGTCAGGACGACGTCTTCGTCCATTTCTCCGCGATCGGAGGCGAGGGCTACAAGTCCCTGACCGAGGGCCAGTCCGTCGAGTTCGACGTCGTCGACGGCCCGAAGGGCAAGCAGGCGGCCAACGTCCGCCCGTTGTAGCCCGGCCCGCCCGCGCATGCCGCGACCGTCGACACCGTCCCGGACCTGCACCTATACTCCCGGGAACGGTTCACCGTGCTCCACCCTGGCACCGGGGGACGCCCGGTGCCTTTGTCGCGATAGGGAGGTGATGCGGGGTCTCGGCTGATCCGCGCATAAACGACAGGATCCGCTCGCCGCAGGTGCGGCTGGTGGGTTCGGATGGGTCACAGATCGGGATCGTCTCCACGCAGGAGGCGCTCCGGCAAGCCCAGGAACTCGACCTCGACCTGGTGGAGGTGGCGCCGCAGGCGAACCCCCCCGTGGCCAGGATCATGGACTACGGGAAGTTCAAGTACGAGCGCGACATCCGACAGAAGGAGGCCCGGAAGAAGCAGGCCCGGGTCGAGGTCAAGGAGATCAAGTTCCGCCCGAAGATCGATCCGCACGACTACGCCACGAAGAAGGGCCATGTCGTCCGGTTCCTCTCGGCGGGTGCGCGGGTCAAGGTGACGATCATGTTCCGCGGCCGTGAGATGGCTCACACGGAGCTCGGGCGCAAGATCCTCGACCGACTGGTGGCGGACCTCGGCGACACGGCCGTGGTCGAGGCTCAGCCCAAGCAGGACGGCCGGAACATGGTCATGGTCATCGCGCCGACGAAGAAGGCGCCGGAGCCCAAGGGCGACGGTCCGAAAGCGCCGGCGACACCCGCCGTCGTGGAGCAGCCGCAGGAAGCGTAGACGGGAAGACAGGCCTCAAGCAGCGAATCGGTAGGCCAATGCGAGGTCGAGCATCGAGGCGAGACGGAAGACGGGACGAACGATGAAGCAGAAGACGCACCGGGCGAGCGCCAAGCGGTTTCGGATCACCCGGACGGGCAAGATCCTCCATCGGAAGGCCACCGGCAACCACAAGCTGACGAAGAAGAGCGGCAGCCGCCGGCGCCGCGTCGAGGGCATGACCGAAGTGACGGCCGAGCGCACCAACATCCGCCGGCTGCTCGGAAAGTAGGCGGAGATGGCACGGGTCAAACGTTCGGTTCACGCGAAGAAGAAGCGCCGCGAGGTCCTGCGCCAGGCGAAGGGATACTACGGGTCGCGCTCGCGGAGGTACCGCGTGGCCAAGGAGCAGCTCCTGCACTCCGGCCAGTACGCCTATCGCGACCGTCGCGACCGCAAGGGCCAGTTCCGTCGGCTCTGGATCACCAGGATCGGCGCCGGGGCTCGTCAGAACGGGCTGTCGTACTCTCGGTTCATCCAGGGGCTGCAGCGGGCGGGCGTCGAGGTCGACCGCAAGATCCTCGCGGACCTCGCGGTCCGCGACCCCGCCGCCTTCGGACAGCTGGTGCAGACCGCGAAGGACGCGCTGGCCGCATGAGCCCCGCGGGGCGACCGCCCCGCCGGCGCCGGCACCCCCGCTCGCGCGCCGCTCGGAGGATCGTGTGATCACGTCGACGCGGAACGAGCGGGTGGCCGCGGCCCTCAGGCTGAAGAAGCGAGCCCTCCGCGACGGCGAGCGACGGTTCCTCATCGAAGGCGCGCAGGGGGTGGCCGAGGCGCTCGGGCACCCCGGAGGTCTGATCCGGCTCTATCACACCGACGCCGGGCATCCCCTCGTCGAACGCTCCCGGGCGGCCCACGCCGAGCTGGTGGAGGTGAGCGCCGAGGTGATGGGCAAGCTCACCTCCACGGTCACGCCACAGGGGTTGCTCGGGATCGCCGCGTACGTCGACGACGGCCTCGATTCCCTGTCTCCCGACGCCCGATGCGTCGTGCTGCTGCACTCGGTCCGCGACCCCGGCAACGCCGGGACCATCCTGCGTTCCGCCGACGGCGTCGGGGCGGACGGCGTCGTGTTCAGCTCCGACTCGGTGGACGTGTACAACCCGAAGACCGTCCGCGCGTCCGCCGGCTCCCTCTTCCATGTTCCGGTCGTCCGCGGCGTCCAGACGCCCGCCGCCGTGGAGGCCCTTCGCGAACGGGGAATGCGTGTGCTCGCGATGGACGCGCGCGGCGAGGCCGACCTGTTCGGGCTCGACCTGACGGGTCCCGTGGCGTTCCTCTTCGGCAACGAGGCGTGGGGCGTGCCCGAGGAGGTGGCGGCGCTCGCCGACCAGGTCGTCCGCGTCCCGCTGCAGGGACGCGCGGAGTCGCTCAACCTGGCGGCCGCGGCCACGGTGTGCCTGTTCGAGTGGGCTCGCCAGGGACGGCAGGGGCGGCGCGCCGTGCTCGAGACGATCGTCGCGGCGGCCGCCCACGACATCCGCTCGCCGCTCACGGCCATGAAGGGGTTCGGGCACGCCCTGGCGACCCGGTGGGATCAGATGACCGAGGACCAGCGCGAGCTGATGCTGGCCGGGATCGTCTACGACACGGACCGGCTCAACGGGATCCTCCGCCAGCTGGTGGATGCGGCGCGGCTGGCGGCGGGCTCGCTCGACCTGTTCCCCGAACGCGTGGACGTCGAGCGCCTCGCGACCGTGGTGGCCGACTCGCTGGCCCGCGATCCCGACCACCCGCCGGTGACCTGGCGGGGGGGCGCCCTCGAGGTCTTCGTGGATCCTGAACGGCTGCGCATGGTCCTCGAGGCGTTCATCGAGTCGCTCGTCTGGTGGACGAACGAGGGACCGGTCCTGGTCGATGCCGAGGTGCGCGAGGACCGGCTCCTCCTCGAGGTCTCCCGGCGCGGGACGGAGCTCTCCCAGGAGGGGGCGGAGCGGCTGTTCCACCCTCGGGCGCCGGGGACCGGCGCGGGGAGCAAGATCGGGCTGTTCGTCGCGCTGGGCGTGGCCTCGGCGCAGGGCGGGGCCGTCTCGGTGCGCGTCGAGGGCGACACGCTGTCATTCCTCCTGGACGTCCCCGCCGGCCTCGCGGAGCGGGCCGGGCGCTAGACTCGCCGGACCATGGACCCGAACGAGGCTCGTCGCATCCTCGACGAGGAGCGCGAGCGCGGCCGGGACCGGATCGCGCGAGCCGAGTCGGTCGATGCGCTCGAAAACGCGAAGGTCTCGGTGCTCGGCCGCAAGTCGCGGGTCTCCGAGGTCCAGCGCGCGCTCGGCGCAATGCCGGACGCGGAGCGCCGCGAGGTCGGGCGGTTGACGAACGGGCTCTTCACCGAGCTCCGCGAGGCGGTGGAGGCGCGGCGCCGCGAGCTCGAGCTCGGGTCGGACTCCGCGCTGCTCGAGGCGGACGCGGTGGACGTCACCCTTCCCGGCCGGCGCCCGCGGCCCGGGTCGTACCACCCGCTGTCCCTCGTCGAGGACCGGATCGTCGAGATCTTCACCCGTATGGGGTATCGCGTCGCGGAGGGTCCCGAGATCGAGGACGACTGGCACAACTTCGAGGCGCTCAACATCCCGCCCGACCACCCGGCCAGGACGATGAAGGACTCGCTGTACGTCGACGTGCCCGGGATGCTCCTGCGCACCGAGACCAGCGCGGTGCAGATCCGCACGATGGAGGCGCAGGATCCGCCCGTCTACGTCGTCGTGCCCGGCCGCACGTTCCGACGAGAGGCCGTCGACGCGACCCACCTGTCCGTCTTCCATCAGGTCGAGGGTCTGGCGGTCGACGAGGGCATCTCGTTCGCGGATCTGAAAGGGACGCTCGAGTCCTTCGCGCGCGAGATGTTCGGCGATCGTGTGCGCGTCCGCCTCAACCCCGACTACTTCCCGTTCGTCGAGCCCGGCTGCCAGGTCGCGGTGTCGTGCTTCGTCTGTGACGGCTCCGGCTGCCGGGTCTGCGGGAACGGCTGGCTGGAGCTCCTCGGCGCCGGGATGGTGCACCCGAAGGTGCTCGAGAACTGCGGCTACGACTCGGAGCGCTACACGGGGTTCGCGTTCGGGATGGGGATCGAGCGCGTCGCCATGGTGCGGTTCGGCGTGAACGACATGCGACTGTTCGTGGAGGGGGACGTCCGCTTCCTCGAGCAGTTCGAGGGCGCCGCGTGAAGGTCGTCCTGTCCTGGCTCCGCGAGCTCGTGCCCACGGAGCTCGCGGCCGAGGAGCTTGCCGAGCTGCTCACGCACAAGGGAGCCGAGGTCGAGTCGATCGAGCGGCCCTGGGAGCGCCTGTCCGGGGTGATCGTCGCTCGCGTGATCGAGGTCCGTGACCACCCCGCGAGCGAGAAGCTCTGCATCGCGCGCATGCAGACGGGCTCGGGGGAGCAGGAGGTCGTCGTCGGCGTCCGGAACATGGGTCTCGGGGACCTCGTGCCGCTCGCGCCCCCCGGGTCGACGGTCCCGGCGCTTCCGGAGCCGCTCGCCGCCCGCCAGATCCGGGGCGTGACCTCCAACGGGATGCTCTGCGCGCCCGACGAGCTCGGCATCTCACCGTCGCACGAGGGGATCCTGGTCCTCCCGCCGGACCTCGAGCCGGGGGAGGACGTAGCGTCGGCGTTCGGGCTCCGGGGTGCGGTCCTCGACGTCGAGGTGACGCCGAACCGCCCGGACTTCCTCTCGGTGTTGGGGATCGCCCGCGAGGTCGCGGCCGCGACCGGGACCCCGCTCCGGTCGCCGGAGGTCGGCCTGCACGAGACCGAGGAGCCCGCCGAGGGCGTCGCCGAGCTCGAGGTGCTCGATCCCGAGCGGTGCCCTCGCTACCTCGCGCGCATCCTCCGGGACGTCCGGCACGTCCCGTCGCCCATCGGGGCGCAGGCTCGGCTCACGGCCGCGGGGATGCGGCCGATCTCGGCGGCGGTCGACGCGACGAACTACGCGATGCTCGAGATCGGCCAGCCCCTGCATCCGTTCGATCTCGCGCTCCTGAAGGGGCCGGGCATCGTCGTCCGCCGGGCGGAGGAAGGGGAGCGGCTCGTGACCCTCGACGACGTCGAGCGCACCTTCACGAGCGACGATCTCTTCATCTGCGACGCCGAGCGGCCCGTGGCGGTCGCCGGCGTGATGGGCGGCCGGCTCGCCGAGATGACGGACGCGACCACCGACGTGCTGCTCGAGGCCGCGTCGTTCCAGCGCGAGGGCATCCAGAGGACCCGGCGCCGGATCGGGCTGTCCACGGAGGCGTCGCAGCGCTTCGAGCGTGGTGTCGACCCGGAGGCCCCACCGGTCGGGGCCGGCCGGGCGTGCCACCTCATGGCGGAGTGGTGTGGGGCGACGGTGCTTCGCGGCGTGCTCGAGGTCGGCGGCGCACCGGATCGCCGTTGGATCCCGATGCGGGCCTCGCGCGCCTCCACGCTGATCGGCTACCCGGTCTCGGTCGCCGACGCCGCCGAGGTGTTCGGCCGCCTCGGCATGGCGAACCAGGCCGAGGACGACGCGGTCCACGTCGAGATCCCCGGGTATCGCGTGGACCTCGATCGGGAGGTCGACCTGATCGAGGAGGTCGTGCGAGTCCAGGGGTACGAGGGGGTCGGGTCGACGCTTCCGCCGGTCCGGCAGACGGGTGGGCTCCCCGAGCGGTACGCGTTCCTCGATCGCGTCCGCGGGTCGATGGTCCGCGCGGGGCTGCGGGAGGTGCGGCAGATCCCGTTCGCGTCGGAGGAGGATCTCGAGCTGATCGGCGACCGCGACGCGATCCGCGTGACCAACCCGCTCCAGGCGGACGAGGGCTGGCTCCGGACGGGGCTGCTCCCGGGATTGCTGCGGACCGCCTCGCGCAACGCGTCCCGACAGGTCCGGTCGGTCGCGATCTTCGAGGCGGGCAACGTCTTCCGGCTCGACGGCGGAGCGCCGCGCGAGCCGAGATCCGCGGGCTTCGTGATGACCGGCGCCGCCGATCCGGGCTGGACCGGCGGCCGACGCGAGTACGACACGTTCGACGCCAAGGGCGTGGTCGAGGCTGTGATGGCCGAGCTGGGCATCGCGTGGACGACCGGGCCGTCGCCCGGCGCGCCGTACCATCCCGGGCGGTCGGCGACCGTCGTCGTTGCGGGCGAGGAGGCCGGGGCGTTCGGCGAGCTCCACCCGCGGGCGGCGAGCCGCCTCGACCTGACCGCGCGCGTCGCCGCCGGCGAGCTGGACGTCGAGCTGCTGATGCGACACACGTCGGGGCGGCTGGAGACCCGGGAGGTTCCCCGGTTCCCTCCTGTCCGACGCGATCTCGCGTTCGTCGTCCCCGTCGGCACGTCCGCGGGGGCGGTCGGCGCCGCGCTCGAGGAGGCGGGGGGCGCCCTCCTGGACTCGAGCCTGCTCTTCGACGTGCACTCGGGCCAGCCGCTGCCCGCGGGCAGGAAGAGCCTGGCGTACTCGCTGGACTTCCGGGCACCCGACCGCACGCTCACGGACGCCGAGGCCAACGAGGCCGTCGCCCGGATCGTCGACCGCCTGTCGCGCGACTTCGGGGCCGAGCTCAGGTCCGGCTGAGCCCCCCGGCACGGTGCGCGGCCGGGCCGCCCGGGCGCGATCGAAGCGGGCGGAGGCTCCACACCGATAGACTGCGGCACGTGAAGCGCGACTACCTGTCCGTCGACGATCTCACCACGGAGGAGCTCGCGGGTCTCCTCGACCTGTCCGCCAAGGTGAAGGCCCAGCCCGGGGACACCGCCGAGGCCCTGCGCGGAAAGTCCGTGGCGATGATCTTCGAGAAGCCCTCGACCCGCACGCGCGTGTCGTTCGAGATCGCGATCGCGTCGACGGGCGCCCACGCCGTGATGCTCTCGTCCTCGGAGCTCCAGCTCGGCCGCGGCGAGACGATCGAGGACACCGGGCGCGTGTTGTCCCGGTATGTGGACGCCATCGTGCTCCGGACGTTCGAGCAGGAACGCCTGGAGATCCTCGCGGGCGCGGCGACCGTGCCGGTCGTCAACGCGCTCTCGGACTTCGAGCACCCCTGTCAATGCCTGGCCGACCTGCTCACGGTGCGCGAGGTCAAGGGCGAGCTGGCCGGCCGGACGATCACCTATCTCGGCGACGGGAACAACGTGACGCACTCCCTCCTGCTCGGCGGGACGAAGATGGGGATGAACGTCCGCGTCGCCACGCCGCCCGGGTTCGAGCCGATCCCGCAGATCGTGCAGCGGGCGAGCGAGATCGCCGGGCAGACGGGCGGCAGCGTGCTGATGATCAACGATCCCCGCGACGCCTCGGCCGGCGCCGACGTCCTGTACACGGACGTGTGGGCGAGCATGGGACAGGAGGAGGAGGCGGACGAACGCGCCCTCGTCTTCCCGGCGTTCGCGCTCGACCGCTCCAAGGTGGAGGTGGCCCGTCCCGACGTCACCGTGCTCCACTGCCTGCCGGCGCACCGCGGGCAGGAGATCACCGACGAGGTGATCGACGGGCCGCACTCGGCGGTGTGGGATCAGGCCGAAAACCGGCTGCACACCCAGAAGGCGTTACTTCTCTGGCTGCTGGGCGCCGCCTGACGAGTCGCGAGGGGCGCTGAGGTGCCGCGCGCGAACGACGCCGTCGAGGCGGCCCTCCTCGAGTACGCGGACCTGCTTTCCATCCTGTCGGACGACGCGTTCAAGTCTCGCGCCTACGAGAAGGCGGCGCGCGCCGTCGGCGGTTATGCGGCGGACCTCGCCGGCATGGACCTGAAGGAGATCCTCCAGATCCCCAGCGTCGGCAAGTCGATCGGGGAGAAGGTCCACGAGTTCCTGCAGGCCGGGACGATGGCATCGCTCGAGGAGCTGCGCGCCCAGATCCCGCCGGGCGTCCGTCAGATGATCGCGGTCCCGGGCCTCGGGCCCAAGAAGGCCATGATCCTGTATCGCGATCTCGGGATCGACGGGATCGACGCCCTCCAGGCGGCGGTGGACGCCGGACGACTCGCCGACCTCAAGGGTTTCGGCGCCAGGACCGAGGAGAACATCCGCCGGGGGATCGAACGTTTACAGCAGCAGGACGGACGCGCCCTCTCCTCGGTCGCGATGGACCTGGCCGAGTTCTTCCTGGAGCGCCTCGGCGCTCGCGACGACGTCGCACGGATGGAGTACGCGGGTTCACTGCGGCGGATGGCCGAGACGATCGGCGACCTCGACCTGCTCGTGGCGAGCAGCGACCCCACCGGTGTCATGGAGGCGTTCGTGAGCGTCGGGATGGTTGATCGCGTGCTGGCGAAGGGGGAAACGAAGTCCTCCGTCATCACACGGGCGGGGCTCCAGGTGGACCTGCGGGTCGTCCCGCTCGAGGCCTGGGGCGCCGCGATGATCTACTTCACCGGCTCCAAGGCCCACAACATCCGGATCCGCGAGATGGCGGTCCGCAAGGGTCTGAAGCTCAACGAGTACGGCCTGTATCGCGCCAAGTCCGGCCGGCTCATCGTCGCCCGGACCGAGGAGGAGGTCTACGAGAAGCTCGGGCTTCCCTGGATCCCGCCGACACTTCGCGAGGACCGCGGGGAGGTCGAGGCGGCGCTCGACGGGACCCTTCCCGACGTCCTCACCCAGCAGCAGGTCCGCGGCGACCTCCACACGCACACCAAGCTGACGGACGGGCTCGCGACGCTCGAGCAGATGCTCGAGGAGGCCGCCGGGCTCCGGTACGCGTACTACGCGGTGACGGATCACGCCCCCAACCTGTTCATGCAGCGGATGACGGACGACAAGATGCTCGCCCAGCGCGCGGAGCTGCGAACCCTGCAGGCCCGATATCCGAAGATGACCCTGCTGCACGGTTCGGAGCTGAACATCGATCCGGAGGGCGAGGTCGACTGGGGTCCCGAGTTCCTCGACGGGTTCGACCTCTGCGTGGCGTCGGTGCACTCGCACTTCACGCAATCGAAGGACGAGATGACGCGCCGCCTGGTCCGGGCCATGGAGAACCCGCACGTGAACGTGATCGGGCACCCGACGACGCGGAAGATCAACCAGCGCGGGCCGGTCGAGTTCGACCTCGACGAGGTCTTCAAGGTGGCCGCCCGAACCGGAACGGCGCTCGAGGTCAATGGTTATCCGGACCGCCTCGACCTGAAGGACGAGCACATCCTCTGGGCCAGGCGATATGGGGCGAAGTTCGCGGTCGACACCGACTCACACGCCACCACCCACCTCTCGCTGATGCGCTACGGCGTCGCGACGGCGCAGCGTGGCTGGCTCACGAAGGACGACGTGATCAACGCCTGGCCCCTCACCCGGCTCCGGGCGTTCCTTCGGAAGGGCCGGTGAGGCTCGGCCCGCGGCTGCCCCGGGCGTTCTTCACGAGGCCGTCGACCACGGTGGCGCCCGAGCTCCTCGGGCGAGTGCTCGTCCGGGTCCTGCCCGACGGGACGAGGCTGGCCGCCCGGCTGGTCGAGGTCGAGGCCTACGGGCCGCACGATCCGGCGAGCCACGCCTTCCGGGGTCCCTCGCCACGGAACCTGGTCATGTTCGGCCCGGCCGGCCGGCTGTACGTCTACTTCACCTACGGCATGCACTTCTGCGCGAACGTCGTCACCGGGTCCGAGGGCGAGGGGAGCGCGGTGCTGCTGCGCGCGGCCGAGCCGCTCGAGGGACTGGAGGCGATGGTGGCGAGTCGCGGTGTCGACGACGTCCGGCTGCTCTGCTCGGGCCCCGCGCGGCTGACGCAGGCGCTCGGGATCGGTCGCGGCGACAACGGGGCGGACCTGATCCGTGATCGTGCGGTGCAGGTCCGGGAGGGCGTGGTCGTCCCGCCGCGGCGGGTGGATCGGAGCACGCGCGTCGGAGTGAGGTCCGGGACGGGGTCCCGGTGGCGCTACTTCGAGCGGGGGAGCTTGTTCGTCTCGTCCGGCCGGCCGTCGGCCCCCCGGGCGGTCACGGGTTGACGACGATGGTGACCGTCGCCCCGGCCTCGGCGCGTCCTGAGGGCGACTGCTCCCAGACGACGCCGGGGACGTAGTCGCACTTCGGGTCGGCCGGATCACACTCCTGCTCCCGGACGACGGAGACCTGGAACCCCGCGCCGCCGAGCGTCGCCGTGGCGGCGGCCTGGCCCATCCCGATCACGTTGGGTACCTCGACCAGCTCAACCACCGGCTGGCCCCGCGCGACGGTGATCGTCACCGTCCCCGTCTGGACGAGCCGGGTTCCGCCGCTCGGCGTCTGGTCGATCACGGTGTCCGCGAGCTGGTCGGACGCCGCGTACTCGACCGCGACATTGAACCCGGCCGCGTGCAGGGCGGCGATCGCGGCCGGTTTCTCGAGGCCGATCACGGAGGGGACGACGAGCTCCTGATACGAGCTGGGCTCCGTGCAGACCTCGAGCTGCGGCTCGGTTCCGGCCAGATACGGGAACGTGTCGACGTTCTGCGGCGGCGTGAAGGGGTTGGCGAGGCATCCTTGCGTCACGTCGACGCGCAGCGTCACGTACTCGACCTCGGGCGCCGTGGGGAACTCCTTCACGCGCATGTGCGACGTGGCCACCGACATGAACGCGCGCCAGATCGACGCCGGCCACGTGCCGCCGTAGACGGTCGAGATCCGGACGTTGCCGCAGCACATCGCGATCTGGCCCTGGGGGAACCCCACCCACACCGCCGTGACCATCTGCGGGACCGCGCCGACGAACCAGGCGTCGCTGGCGTTCTGCGCGGTCCCGGTCTTGCCGAATTGCGGCCGGCCGATGTTCGCCCCGGTCCCGGTGCCACCGGAGACCACGCCCTTGAGGATGTCGACCGCCTCTTGCGCGATCGCGGGCGTGACGGCCTGCGTGATCTTCGGCGTGGAGCGGTAGAGCACGTCGCCGTCTCGGGTCGTGATGCTGATCACGGGCGTCGGCTGCACGTGCTGCCCTCCGAACGCGAGCGTCCCGAAGCCAGAGGCCATCTCCAGCGTGCTCACCTCGTTCACGCCGAGCACCGCCGAAGGCACGGCGGCGAGCGGGTCGTTGGGCTCCGTCGTCCGCGGACAACACCGGATCCCCATCCGGACGGCCGCATCAACCGTCTTCTCCGCGCCGAGGTAGGGGTTGCCCGCGCCCATCTCGGCGAGCAGGTTCGCGTAGGCGATGTTGACGGAGTTCACGGTCGCGCTCTCGAGCGAGATCGTTCCGTACCCTCCGCCCTCGGCGTTCTGCGGCTCCCAGAACGTCCCGTCCTGCAGGAGGATGTGCGCGGAGGAGCCGTTGAGCGACGTGGAGCGCGTGAGCCCGCTCTCGAGCGCCGCCACCAGCGCGAACGGCTTGAAGGCGGATCCGGCCTGGCGGCCGGTGCTCCCGCCCGTCGCGAGATTGATCCGCGCGAACCGGTCGTCCTCGTTCCAGTAGTCGCGGCCCCCGACCATCGCCCGCACGTAGCCGGTGCGCGGGTCGATCGCGGTGAGCGCACCGTAGGGGTCGGATCGGTAGAGCAGGATGGAGTCGACCGCGCGCTCCGCGGCCTGCTGGAGCCGCGGATCGATCGTCGTGAGGATCCGCAGGCCCCCCTCGAAGAGCAGGTTGTACCGCTCCTCCTGGGTCTGCCCGAAGTTCGGGTTGGACAGGAACCACTCCTTGAAGTAGTCCACGAAGTGCGGGGCGAGGTACGGGTCGCCGTCGTCCTGGTTCATGTTCAGGCGGATCGGAACGCCGGCCGCGGCGTCGTGCTCGGCCTGGTTGATCATGCCGAGCTCGAGCATCCGCGCGAGCACACGGTTGCGCCGGTTCCGCGCCCGGCCCGGATGGGTCAGCGGGTCGTAGGTCACCGGCGCCGCGATCGCGCCGGCTAGGAATGCGGCCTCGCCGAGGGTGAGCGCGATCGGTTCCTTGTCGAAGTAGGTCCGGGACGCCGCCATGATCCCGTACGCCCCGTTCCCGAAGTACACCGTGTTGAGGTACTTGGTGAGGATCTGTTCTTTGGTGAAGCGGTGTTCCATCTGCCACGCGAGGTACGCCTCGCGGATCTTCCGTTCGACCGTCTCCTCGCTGCCCACGTAGACCTGCTTCACGAGCTGCTGCGTGATGGTCGAGCCGCCCTCGACGACCTCGCCCGTGGTTGCGTCGACGTACGCGGCTCGGAGCACCGCGCGCAGATCGAGCCCGTTGTGCTCGTAGAAGCGCTGGTCCTCGATCGCGATCACGGCGTCACGGACGACCTCCGGGATCCTCGAGGCGCGCACGACCACGCGGTCCTCGCC
>JBOGVL010000012.1:0-17352 GCA_050692535.1 Actinomycetota bacterium
CTCGTCGCCGCACGCGCGCTCAGCCCGTCGGGCTTCGGCGCGCTCGAGCTCGCGGTCGTCGCGGTCGCCGGCATCGCCACCCTCCTGGACTTCTCGCTGGAAGAGGCGGTCGTCCACTACGGCGCGCGGGCGGTCGCCGACGGGGATCCGGGGCGCCTGCGGGGACTGGTCGCCCTCTCGTTGCGGATCGACCTCGCCATCGGGATCGCGGTCTTCGCCGTGCTGATGGTCTTGGCCCCCGCGCTCGGGGACGTCGTGTCCGTGGGCGAGCTCCCGGCGAGCCTGATCCGGCTCGCGGCTCTCGAAGCGCTGGCCGTGACCGTCAACGGGACGACCGGTGCCCTCCTGGTGGTGTGCGGGCACCCACACCTGCGGGCGTGGTCGTCCGCCGTCGCGAACGGCGCCAGGGTCGTTGGCGTGATGATCGCGGCGTCGCTGGATGCCGGGGCGCTCGGGGTGCTCGCGGGACTCGTGGTGGGCTCTGCGATCGGATCCGTGGTGCAGCTCGCGTTGGCGTGGAGGATCGGGCGCGGGGTGTGGAGCGGATCGGACGCATCGCGGGCCGGCGTGCCGGCCGGCAGGATCGTCCGGTTCGGCCTGCTCTCGAGCGCGACGACCACGCTGATCGCGGTCCGTGCCGCACTGGTCTCGATCCTGCTGGGTCGGAGCCTGGGCCCGGCCGCGGTCGGCATCTTCGCGGTCGCGATGTTCCCCGTGACGGTCGTCGAGGTGGCGAGCTCGCCCCTTCGCCTCTTGATGCTGCCGGAGCAGGCCATGCTCGCGGCGAGGGGCCGGCCGGACGTCGTCTGGGACGGGCTGGTCGCCTACGGCAAGGCGAGTCTGGCCGTCGGGGTCCCGGGCGCCCTCGTCGGGTGGTTCCTCCTGCCCCGCCTGCTTCCGCTCCTCTACGGCGACCGGTACGAGGACGCGGTCGATCCCGCCCGGATCCTCCTGATCGCCGCGCTCGCATCGCTCGTGGTGGCCTGGGCGAAGGCGCTCCCCGCGGCGGTGGGTCGACCCGCGGTCCGAACCGCGATGTCGCTCGCCGAGCTGCTGCTCACCGTCGCCGCGGTCTTCGCCCTGTACGAACGCGGCGTGGACGGGGTCGCCGCCGCGATCTCGGCCGTGGCCGTCGTCGGCGCCGTGGCCTGGTGGCTGGTGGCGCGGCGTATGCTCGTGCCCGTGTCCGGCAGCCGGGCGGGGACATGAGCGCCGGGGACGATCTGGGGCAGCGGTACGCGCGACACAACCTCTTGCGGGGCCGCGGGTTCGTCTACGGCGGCGCGGAGCGCGTGCGAGAGCTCCGCCGCGCGATCGGCCCGATCTCGGACGGACGGATCCTCGATCTCGGCTGTCGCGACGGGTCGCTCGCCGTCGCGCTCGGCCTGCCGGCCGACCGCACCGTCGGAGCGGATATCGACGAAGCGGCGATCCGGTCGAGCGACGGCCGCTTGAAGCCCTGCCTGGCCGACCTGTGGCGAGGTTTCCCGTTTCGATCGGAGTCGTTCGACCTCGTCCTCGCGGGAGAGATCGTGGAGCACGTGCCGTTCCCAGAGACGCTCGTCGGCGAGGGTGAGCGGGTCCTGCGGCCCGGCGGCCGCATCGTCGGATCCGTCCCGAACGCCTTCCGGCTCAAGAACCGGATCCTGTTCCTCGCGGGTCGCTCGTTCGAGCGCGACCCCACACACCTGCGCCAGTTCTCGCCCGGGATGCTCCGTGCGCTCCTGTCGGCGCGATTCGACGTCGTCGAGATCCATCCGTGCGTCGGGCGGCTGAGCCCCGCGTGGCCGCGCATGTTCGGGAACGACCTCGTGTGGGCGGCACGCAAGCGGGGTCGAACACCCCCGGACTAGCGACGCGCCTCGAAGACGTAGCCCTCCGGGCATCGTCCGTCCGCGCGCCGCGTCAGACGGCGGAACGCCGGATTCAGGATCCGCGCGGCCCGGGATCGGGCGGTCACGAGGTTCCACGCAGCGCTGTAGTGGTTGCCGATCGGAACGACGACGACGGGTTCGAATCGATGCAGGAGGGCGCGGAGTCCCGCTTCCGTGAAGCGGAAATAGTCATCCGGGTCGCCGTGCACGGGCCACACGAAGGGCGCGGACCCGAGCACCGTTCCGCCCGGCCGAAGGACCCGCCAGGCTTCGTCGAGAACCTGCCACGGGTCCGCGACGTGTTCGAGGACCTCGACGATCGTGACCACGTCGACCCCGGCGTCGCGGATCGGCAGGCGACGGGCGTCGCCGACGATATCGGGTGCATGGATGGGCGACAGGTCCAGGCGGACGCGCCGCGTCCCCGAGCGCCACGAGTCGTCGTGGGGAGCCCGGCGTCCCCCGCCGACGTCGAGGACGGTCCCTCCCAGGCGCGAGATCCGCTGGGAGAGGAGCGCCGTGACGCGCTCACGCCGCCCGGTCCTGAGCCAGTAGGTTCGCACCCGAGCGGCCGCGCGCGCCGGCATGCATCGGAATCTACCGGTCCCCCGTGATGCGGTGAGTACGCTTCCGCTCGTGCGTGTCCTCCACGTTCAGAAGACGCGCGGGATCGGCGGCTCCGAGCGTCACCTCCTGGACCTGCTTGGCGGACTTCCGACCGAAGGCGTCGACCCGCGGATGCTGACGCTGTGCGCCCCCGGATCGGACGTGTTCACGGAGGCGCTGGACGACCGGAGGATCCGCCATCTCGAGGTCACGGCCGGACCCGATGCGAACCCCGCGCTGGTTCGCCGGATCCATCGCGAGATCCGTATGTTCGGCGCCGACCTCGTCCACACCCACCTCGTCCACGCCGACGTGCACGGTCAACTCGCCGCCCGGTGGTCTCGGGTGCCCGGGATCGCGTCCATGCACAGCGTGCACGCCTTCTTCCGCCGCGAGCCGGTCCGGACGGCCGAACGCGCCGCGATGCACTCCGCGCGCCGGGTGATCGCCATCTCCGAGCACGTGGCCTCGTATCTCGTGAAGCACCGGCTCGTTCCCGCCGGCCGGATCCGTGTCGTGCCGTACGGGATCGACGCGGATCGGTGGCGGCTCTCCGATGACGATCGCCGCGAGGAGCGCGCTCGGTACGGGCTCGACGATCATGCCTTCGTGATCGGGATGGTCTCGCGACTGGTGCGCGGCAAGGGGCATCGGGTGGCGTTCGAGGCGGCCCGCCGGGCCGCGTCCCGGAACCCGCGTCTCCACCTCCTCGTCGCCGGAACGGGCCCGCTGGCTCCCTTGCTCGAGGAGGAGGCGGCCCGATCCGCCGGCGAGATCCGGATGCTCGGATTCGTCGAGGACGTTCGTTCGCTCATGGCCGCGTGCGACGTGGTCGTGGTTCCAACGGAGCCGTCCCTGGGCGAGGGATTCGGTCTGGCCGCGCTCGAAGCGATGGCCGCGGGACGCGCCACGATCGTGACCCGCGTCGCGTCGCTGCCCGAGGTCGTCGGGGACGTGGGCGTGGTCGTCCCGCCCGAGGACCCGGCGGCCCTTGCCGACGCCATCGTCGCGCTCGCCCGCGATCCTGCCGAGGCGCAGGACCGCGCCTCGCGAGGGCAGGCGCGTGCCCGGGAACGCTTCTCTCTGCAGAAGATGGTGGGCGCCACCGCCGACGTGTACCGGGAGGTGGTGTGATGCGCGAGCGGGGGATCCCGGTCGTGCAGGTCGTCACCCGCCTGAACGTCGGCGGCACGACGCGGCAGCTCCATCTCCTCCACGACGGCCTCCCAGCGCGCGGATACGAAACGTTCGTTCTGGCCGGACGGGAGTCGGGCCGGGAGGGGCGGATCTCGATCGAGGGGCCGAACGCCCTCGTCCTGCCGGAGCTCGCGCGCGAGACCCGGCCGTTCGACGACGCCCGCGCGCTGCGATCGATCGCGAGCCAGCTCCGGCGGCGGGGGCCGGCGATCGTCCACACGCACCTCGCGAAGGCCGGAGCGCTCGGCCGGGTCGCCGCACGGTGGGCGGGGGTCCCCGTGGTCATCCACACGTACCACGGCCACGTTCTCCGCGGCTACTTCAGTCGCCCGGTTGCCCGGAGCTTCCTCGAGATCGAGCGGCGACTCGCGCGACGCAGCGACGCGCTCGTCGCCGTGTCCCCCCAGGTGCGCGACGATCTGCTGGAGCTCGGTGTGGGGACCGAACGGCAGTGGCGCGTGATCCGGGTGGGCGTCGATGTCGCGTCGTTCGGCCGCCCGCGGCGCGGCCCGGCCCGGGTCCGCCTCGGGCTCCCCGCCGAAGCCCCCCTGGTCGGGGTCGTCGGCAGGATCGTTTCGATCAAGGACCTCGAGACCTTCGTCCGTGCGGCGGCGCGCCTTGCGGGAGCGCACCCGGAGGTTCGCTTCGTCGTCGCCGGCGACGGGGACGACCGACGGTCGCTGGAGCCGACCGCCCGTTCCGCGCTCGGAGAACGCGTCACGTTCCTCGGCTGGGTGAACGATCTCCCGGCCCTCTACGCCGCCCTCGACGTCGTCGTCCTGACCTCTCGCAACGAGGGGACGCCGGTGAGCTTGATCGAGGCGGGCGCGGCCTCCCGCCCGGTCGTCGCCACCCGCGTGGGAGGTGTGCCCGACGTGGTCGAGGATGGCCGAACGGGTTGGCTCGTCGGCGTGGGCGACGACGCCGCCGTCGCCTCACGCGTCGCTCGGCTGTTGGAGCCCGCGACCGCGCGGACGTTCGGCCGGGCCGGCCGGGCTCGGATCGCGGAGCGATTCTCCGCGGACGCCATGCTCGATGCGTACGCGGGCCTCTACGATGCGCTGCTCGAACCCGCCGGTGTCCGCCACAGGGCAGTCGGCACCTGAGACACTGGGGCCTCAATGCGGATCGGCGTCATCGGCATCGGCCACGTCGGGCTCGTCACGGCCGCCGCGCTTGCGGATCTCGGGCACGAGGTCGTCGCGATGGACCTGGACGCCGGCAAGGTCGAGTTGCTGCAGGGCGGCAAGTCCCCCTTCCACGAGCCCGGCCTGGACGAACTGCTCACGACGGCCATCGGCTCGGGGCGGCTGAGCTTCACCCGGGATCCACACGATGCCGTGCACGACGCCGGCGTCGTGTTCATCTGCGTCGGCCGACCGGCGACCCAGGCGGGCGATCCCAGCCTGACGGCGGTCGAGGCCGTGGGGCGCGAGATCGCCCAACACGCGTCGGCGGGCGTGGTGATCGCCGAGAAGTCGACCGTGCCACCGGGGACCGCGGATCGCCTCCGGCTGACGATCGCGCGTGAGCGTCCGGGGCTCGAGTTCAGCGTGGTCGCCAACCCCGAGTTCCTTCGCGAGGGCCGCGCCGTTCGCGACACGCTCGCCCCGGACCGGATCGTCGTCGGGTCGGACGATTCCCGAGGCTTCGAGGCGATGCGGGAGGTCTTCGGCTCCATCGTCGCCCGGGGGACACCCCTGCTCGAGACCGACGTTCGGACGGCCGAGCTGTCCAAGCTCGCATCCAATGCGTTCCTCGCGACGAAGATCTCCTTCGCGAACGCGCTCGCCCGCATCGCGGAGGCCACTCGTGCCGATGTGGTGCGGGTGACGGAGGTGATGGGAGCCGATCCGAGGATCGGCGAGGCGTTCCTCTCGGCCGGCCTCGGCTACGGCGGGTACTGCCTGCCGAAGGACGCCGAGACGCTGGTGCGGATCAGCGAACGGGCCGGCTACGACTTCGCGCTGCTGCGCGAGGCGACCCGTGTGAACGAGGAGGCGGTGGCCGCCGTCGCCGCCAAGGTGGAGGAGGCGGTCTGGAACCTCGAGGGCAAGCGCATCGCCCTGCTCGGCGTTGCCTTCAAGGCCGATACCGACGACGTGCGATCGGCGCCGGCGCTGGCCCTCGCCCGCCGCTTCGTCGCCGAGGGCGCGACGGTCGTGGCGCACGACCCGATGGCCGCCGCCGAGGCGAAGGCGGCCGTGCCGGAGCTCGAGACCGTCGACGATCCCTACGAGGCCGTGTCCGGCGCGCACTGCGTCGTCGTCTGCACCGAGTGGTCGGCCTACCGCGAGCTCGATCTCGGCCGGATCCGGGATGCCCTGGCCTATCCCATCCTCGTCGATGGCAGGAACTGGCTCGATCCGACACAGGCCGAGGAGGCTGGGCTCACCTATCTCCCCGTCGGGCGCCTTCCTCGAGGGCCCGAGACCGAGAGAGGTTCGTGACCGTTCCGGCTCATGATCACGAGGACCGGGATCAGCACGAGTACGCGCTGCCGTATCACTGGTGCCAGCCGCGCTTCTACCGATCCGTGGTCGAAGAGGCCGTGCGCCGCCTCGACGGGGTGGTTCGGGGGCGGAGCGTTCTCGAGGTCGGTTGCGGGGATGGGTTCGTCACCTCGCTGTTCGCAAAGCGGGCGACGAGTGTCGTCGGCTTCGACCTGAACGCGCGCGCGATCGAGTTCGCGCGACTCATCGTCCGGGATCCCAACGTGCGATTCGAGGTGGGCCGGGCCGCCGACATCACGGCCATCGCGACGTCGGCCGGGGACGTCGAGGTCGTGGCGGCGATGGAGGTCGTCGAGCATCTGTCCGGCAGGGAACGGACGGCGTTCCTCGAGGGCGTCGTGGGAGTGCTCCGGGCGCGAGGAGGGGGCGCGCTGGTCCTCACCACCCCCAACGGCGCGAAGCGCCCGGGGGGGCGCGCCAACCCACACCACGCCCACGAATTCACGGGGCGCGAGCTTGCGGACCTCCTTCGCTCCAGCGGGTTCGAGGGTGTCGCCGTGAGCGGCCTGTATCTCCAGCCCTCGTGGACCAGGCTGGAACATTTCGCGGACGTGGTCCCGTTCCGCGCCCTGTTCCGCCGCCTCGTTCAGGCCGGAGCTGAGCGCCCGGATCGTTGCCGCACGCTGGTTTGTGTCGCTCGAGTCCCCGGTCCGTAGCGTCGACCTTGTCGGCGGGCTCGGCCCGCCGGTACCCTGACCCGGAGCCGCAGACCGCAGGGGCGCCGCATGATCCGGCCACGCCGGTACCTGCCGAGGCCACGGACGTGCAGCACGCACGCCTCCGCGTCTGCGGAGGCGTTTTTTTTGCATTGTCGGGAGGGCTCGATTGCCCAACAGGGAGAAGGTCCAGAGGGTCGCGGCGCTGAGGGGGCGCATCGAGGGCGCGAACGCGCTGCTCCTCGCGGAGTACCGCGGCCTCTCGGTGCACGACGCCACCGAGCTCCGGCGGGCGCTCTCGGATACCGCCCGGTTCTCGGTGGTCAAGAACACGTTGATGCAGCGCGCCGCCGGCGAGGCCGGGATCCAGGAGCTCGAGCCGCTCCTGTCCGGACCCACGGCGGTGGCCTTCGTGCAAGGGGACGTGGTCGCGGCCGCGAAGCGGGTGGCCGACGCCGCGAAGAAGTTCCCGGCGCTGGTGTTGAAGGGCGCGTACCTGGACGGCAAGGTCCTCGACGCCTCGGCGGCGCAGGCCCTCGCGTCGCTGGAATCGCGCGAGGTCATGCTCTCGAGGATCGCCGGGATGCTGAAGGCCGAGATGTCGCGCGCGGCCTCGATGTTCCAGACCCTGCAGGGACGTTTCCTCGGGGTGCTCGAGGCCTACAAGGAGAAGCTTCCCTCCGCGGAGGAGCCGACCGCGGTTCCCAAGGAGCCCGCCGCGAGCGCCGGCGCCGATGCCGAGGAGCCGCCCGCGGTTCCCGAGGAGGCCGCCGAGGCGAACGAGGCACCACCGACCGACGAAGAGACGGAGACGTCGGAGGCCGAGGTCTCCGCGAACGAGGAGGAGTAATCCATGGCGAAGATCAGCGCCGACGATCTGCTCGAGCAGTTCAAGGACATGACGTTGCTCGAGCTCTCGGACTTCATCAAGAAGTTCGAGGAGACGTTCGACGTGCAGGCCGCCGCGGCCGCCCCGGTCATGATGGCCGCCCCGGGCGGTGGCGCGGCCGCCGGAGGCGAGGAGGCCGAGGAGCAGACGGAGTTCGACGTCATCCTGACGGCGGCCGGCGACAAGAAGATCCAGGTCATCAAGGAGGTGCGCTCGCTCACGAGCCTCGGTCTGAAGGAGGCCAAGGATCTCGTGGACGGGGCGCCCAAGCCCGTCCTCGAGAAGGTCAACAAGGAAGCGGCCGACAAGGCAAAGGAGCAGCTGGAAGGGGCGGGGGCCACCGTCGAGGTGAAGTAGGCCGTTCATCCGTTTCTTCCCGGTTCACCGTTGCGCGCGTGGCGGGGCCCTTCCGGCCTCGCCACGACGCGTTTTGCGTTCGCGGACCGCCCGGGAGTAGATTGCGGGAGCAACTCGGCAGGGGGGCGAACCACATGAAGGACGAACGGACGTTCGGTCAGCGCCTACGGGAGACCCGGATCAAGGCCGGCTTCTCGCAGTCGGACCTGGAGGAGATCTCCGGGATCCCCAAGGCTCGTCTGTCGCGGTACGAGAACGGGCACGTCGCGCCCTCGATCCAGACGCTCGAGCGCCTCGCCAGGGCCCTCAGGGTCTCGGAGGCCTCCCTCCTGGGAGACGACCGCGCGCTGATGGAGGAGTTCTTCACCGTCCTGCAGGCTCGCGGCGTTCGGATCCAGACCAGCGATCAGGCCATGGCGCTGGGCAACGCGGTCGGTGACATCGCCCGGGCGCTCGGCATGGTGGACGAGAGCCGGGTCGTGGAGCCGCCCGCCGACATCGAGAGCCCCGAGGGACTTGCCCAGGTCACGGCCCCGGCGGGCGCGCTGGGAGGGTCCGACTGAGCCGGTGGATGGGGCCATTTTCCGGGTTGACCGGGGGGCTCGCGGGGGGTAACCTCTCGCCGATTCATCCGGGGCCCCCACCCCGGGGTTGACGCTGCGCGCCCGCGCACCTACACTGCTCGTTTGCCGTGCCGCGTCCCGCATGCCCTGATTCCAGGCGTGTCCGTGCCCAAGCCCTAGGGGGGGATCGTTCTTGCCTGACTCGCTCGTCCCTGTTCGCGACCGTGTCAGTTTTGCCAAGCTCGACGAGGTCCTTCCTCTTCCCGACCTCGTAGGTATCCAGCGGGTCTCCTTCGACTGGCTCATTGCCGAGGGTCTGAAGGAAGTCCTGGAAGAGGTCTCCCCGATCGAGGACTTCACCGAACAGTTCCAGCTGCACTTCGGTGCGCACACCTTCAAGGAGCAGAAGTTCTCCGAGGACGAGTGCAAGGACAAGGATCAGACGTTCAGTCGCCCACTGTTCGTCGAGGCGATGTTCGTCAACAAGGCGACGGGCGAGATCAAGGAGCAGGAGGTCTTCATGGGGGACTTCCCCATGATGACCGAGCGCGGCACGTTCATCATCAACGGTACGGAGCGCGTCGTGGTCTCGCAGCTCGTCCGCTCCCCGGGCGTCTACTTCAGCCGGGAGGCGGACAAGACGTCGGATCGCGACATCTACGTCGCGAAGATCATCCCGTCGCGCGGCGCGTGGCTGGAGTTCGACGTCGACAAGAAGGACACCGTCGGCGTCCGGATCGACCGGAAGCGCCGGCAGAGCGTCACGGTGCTGCTGAAGGCGCTCGGATGGTCCGAGGAGGACATCCTCGCCCTGTTCGACAACGCCCAGTCGATCAAGAACACCCTCGAGAAGGACCACGTGAGCACGCCGGAGGAGGCCCTCGAGGACATCTACCGCAAGCTTCGACCGGGTGAGCCTCCCACGGCGGAGTCCGCCCGGACGCTGCTCGAGAACCTGTTCTTCAACCACAAGCGCTACGACCTCGCCCGCGTCGGCCGCTACAAGGTCAACAAGAAGCTCGAGGCGGCCGAGGGCGTCCTGCAGTCGCAGCTGAAGGCCCGGACCAAGCAGCTGGCCGAGCTCGACAACCCCGACAAGAAAGGCTGGGATCAGCCGCGGTTCCGCGTCTGGGCCGAGCTCCAGAAGGACGAGCAGGGCGAGGGCGGGCCCAAGTACAAGGGGATCCTCGCCTACGAGGACATGCTCAAGACCGTCCGGTACCTCGTGAAGCTCCACGCGGGCGAGGAGCGCTACGAGCCGGACGACATCGACCACTTCGGCAACCGGCGGCTGCGCTCGGTCGGCGAGCTGATCCAGAACCAGATTCGGATCGGGCTGTCCCGAATGGAGCGCGTCGTCCGAGAGCGGATGACCACCCAGGACGTCGAGGCGATCACGCCGCAGACCCTGATCAACATCCGGCCGGTGGTCGCCTCGATCAAGGAGTTCTTCGGAACGTCGCAGCTCTCCCAGTTCATGGACCAGACGAACCCCCTGGCGGGGCTCACCCACAAGCGCCGGCTGTCGGCGCTCGGCCCCGGTGGGCTCTCGCGCGAGCGCGCGGGGTTCGAGGTCCGCGACGTGCACCCGAGCCACTACGGCCGGATGTGCCCGATCGAGACCCCCGAGGGCCCCAACATCGGCCTGATCGGGACGCTCTCGACCTACGGTCGGATCAACCCGTTCGGCTTCATCGAGACCCCGTACCGGCGGGTCGTCAAGGGCAAGGTCACGGACAAGATCGACTATCTGTCCGCCGACGAGGAGGACCGGCACGTCATCGCCCAGGCCAACGCCGCGGTGAGTCCCGACGGCACGTTCCAGAGCCCCGAGGTGTTCGTCCGGCGCAAGGGTGGCGAGGTCGATCAGGTCCCGCCGAACGAGATCGACTACATGGACGTCTCGCCCAAGCAGATCATCTCGATCGCGGCCGCGCTGATCCCGTTCCTGGAGCACGACGACGCCAACCGCGCGCTGATGGGCGCGAACATGCAGCGGCAGGCCGTCCCGCTCCTCCGGTCGGAGGCGCCGATCGTCGGGACCGGTGTGGAGTTCCGAGCCGCGGTGGACGCCGGCGACGTCGTGCTCGCCGATGAGGCGGGGGTCGTCGAGGACGTCTCGGCCGAGGACATCGTGGTGCGCGAGCGGACGGGGACCCTGAAGACCTACCGGCTCGAGAAGTTCCGGCGGTCCAACCAGGGCACCTCGATGAACCAGAAGCCGATCGTCGCGTCGGGCGACCGCGTCGTGAAGAACCAGGTCATCGCCGACGGCCCGTCGACCGAGGCCGGCGAGCTCGCCCTCGGGCGGAACCTCGTCGTCGCGTACATGCCCTGGGAGGGCCACAACTACGAGGACGCGATCATCATCTCCGAGCGTCTCGTCAAGGACGATGTCCTGACCTCGATCCACATCGAGGAGCACGAGGTCGACGCCCGCGACACAAAGCTCGGGGCCGAGGAGATCACGAGGGACATCCCCAACGTCTCCGAGGAGATCCTCAAGGACCTCGACGAGCGCGGCATCGTGCGGATCGGGGCCGAGGTCAACCCCGGCGACTACCTGGTCGGCAAGGTCACGCCCAAGGGCGAGACCGAGCTCACCCCGGAGGAACGCCTGCTTCGGGCGATCTTCGGCGAGAAGGCGCGCGAGGTCCGGGACACGTCGTTGAAGGTCCCCCACGGGGAGAGCGGCAAGGTCATCGGCGTCCGGGTGTTCACCCGCGAGGACGGGGACGAGCTTCCGCCGGGCGTCAACCAGCTCGTGCGGGTCTACGTCGCGCAGAAGCGGAAGATCAGCGACGGCGACAAGCTCGCCGGACGCCACGGCAACAAGGGCGTGATCTCGACGATCCTGCCCGAGGAGGACATGCCCTTCCTGGCCGATGGCACCCCGGTCGACATCATCCTGAACCCGCTCGGCGTGCCCTCCCGGATGAACCTCGGCCAGGTGCTCGAGGCGCATCTCGGGTGGGCCGGGCTGGTGGGGTTCCGCAAGGACGGGCAGGACTTCCAGGGCCCGGTCTACGTCGCGACCCCCGTCTTCGACGGCGCGAGGGAGAACGAGATCCTCGAGGCCATCCGGACCGCCCACCCCAACGCCGACGGCGTTCGCCTGGTCGACGACGTCGGAAAGGCCGTCCTGTACGACGGGAGGAACGGCGAGCCGTACGAGGAACCGGTCACGGTCGGCGTCGCGTACATCCTGAAGCTCCTCCACCTGGTGGACGACAAGATCCACGCCCGGTCCACCGGTCCCTACTCGATGATCACGCAGCAGCCGCTCGGCGGGAAGGCGCAGTTCGGCGGGCAGCGGTTCGGCGAGATGGAGGTGTGGGCGCTCGAGGCCTACGGCGCCGCGTACGCCCTCCAGGAGCTGCTCACGATCAAGTCGGACGACGTCTTGGGACGCGTGAAGGTCTACGAGGCGATCGTGAAGGGCGAGAACATCCCCGAGCCGGGGATCCCGGAGTCCTTCAAGGTCCTGATCAAGGAGATGCAGTCCCTCTGCCTGAACGTCGAGGTCCGCTCGGCGGAGGGCGAGGAGATCGAGCTCAAGGAGACCGACGAGGACGTGTTCCGCGCGGCCGAGGAGCTCGGCATCGACCTGAGTCGCCGCGAGCCCGCCGGGGCGGACTTCGATTGACGGGACCAAGCGGGAACACCAGAGCGTTGAACCCAGTGGGGCGAGGTCTGCGAGGAGGCCTGCGAAGTGCTTGATGTGAACTTCTTCGACGAGATCCGGATCGCGTTGGCCACGGCCGATCAGATCCGGGCCTGGTCCAACGGTGAGGTCAAAAAGCCCGAGACGATCAACTACCGGACGCTGAAGCCGGAGAAGGACGGCCTGTTCTGCGAGCGGATCTTCGGTCCGACGCGGGACTGGGAGTGCCACTGCGGCAAGTACAAGCGGGTCCGCTTCAAGGGAATCATCTGTGAGCGCTGCGGCGTCGAGATCACCCGATCGAAGGTCCGTCGTGATCGGATGGGCCACATCGAGCTGGCCGCGCCGGTCACCCACATCTGGTACTTCAAGGGTGTTCCCAGCCGTCTGGGCTACCTGCTCGACATCGCCCCGAAGGACCTCGAGCGGATCATCTATTTCGCGGCCTACGTCATCACGCGGATCGACGCCGACCGCCGCCACAAAGACCTCCCCGAGATCGAGAAGCAGATCGACGAGGAGAAGAAGGAGCTCGAGGCCGAGCGGGACGACGAGATCAAGGAGCGCCTGGCCGAGCTCGAGGACCGGCTCAAGGAGCTGGAGGCCGAGGGCGCCAAGGGGGCTCAGCTGTCGGCCGCCCGCCGCGAGGCGCAGCGGGACGTGGACCGGATCACCGAGGCCACGAAGCGCGAGACCGATCACCTGGACGAGACGCTCTCGGCCTTCAAGAGCCTGAACATCAAGCAGCTCGTCGCCGACGACGCCGTCTATCGGTCGCTACGCGAGCGGTTCGGCGACTACTTCGACGGGGGGATGGGCGCCGAGGCGATCAAGCGCCTGCTCCAGGACCTGAAGCTCGAGGACGAGTCTGAGAACCTGCGCGAGCAGATCGCGACCGGCAAGGGCACGCGCCGACTCAAGGCGATCAAACGTCTGAAGGTGGTCTCGAACTTCACGGAGGGGCGCAACTCGCCGATGGGCATGGTGCTCGACGCCGTGCCCGTCATCCCGCCGGATCTGCGCCCGATGGTGCAGCTCGACGGTGGTCGGTTCGCGACCTCCGACCTGAACGACCTGTACCGCCGCGTCATCAACCGGAACAACCGCCTGAAGCGGCTCCTCGACCTGCAGGCGCCCGAGATCATCGTGAACAACGAGAAGCGCATGCTGCAAGAGGCCGTCGACGCGCTGTTCGACAACGGGCGGCGAGGCCGTCCGGTCACCGGGCCCGGCAACCGTCCGTTGAAGTCGCTCTCCGACATGCTGAAGGGCAAGCAGGGCCGGTTCCGCCAGAACCTGCTCGGCAAGCGCGTGGACTACTCGGGCCGGTCGGTGATCGTCGTCGGCCCGGAGCTCCGCCTGCACCAGTGCGGCCTCCCCAAGCAGATGGCGCTGGAGCTGTTCAAGCCGTTCGTGATGAAGCGCCTGGTGGACCAGGCGCTCGCGCAGAACATCAAGAGCGCCAAGCGCATGGTCGAACGGGCGCGCCCCCAGGTCTGGGACGTGCTCGAGGAGGTCATCAAGGAGCACCCGGTGATGCTGAACCGCGCGCCGACGCTCCACCGCCTGGGGATCCAGGCGTTCGAGCCGGTGCTCGTGGAGGGCAAGGCCATCCAGATCCACCCGCTCGTGTGCACGGCGTTCAACGCCGACTTCGATGGCGACCAGATGGCGGTCCACGTTCCGCTGTCCGCCGAGGCGCAGGCCGAGGCCCGGGTGCTGATGCTGTCGACCAACAACATCCTGTCGCCGGCCCACGGCCGACCGATCGCCGTCCCGACACAGGACATGGTGCTCGGCATCTACTACCTGACGATCGAGCCGGAGCGGCCGAAGAACGACGAGGAGATCCCGCGGTTCTCCTCGGTGGACGAGGCGCTGATGGCGCTGGACCACAAGAAGGTCAAGCTCCACACGGTCGTGAAGGTCCGGCTGCCCGGCAAGCCGGTGCCGGCCGACATGCTTCCCGAGACGGTCGAGGTCGACGCCGACGGCAACGGCGCACGGGTTCCGCTCGTCGAGACCACGGTCGGGCGCATCATCTTCAACCAGTGCTTCCCGGACTCCGAGGAGTACGTGAACCGGCCGCTCATGAAGGGCGAGGTCGGCCGCCTCGTCGACTCGTGCGTCCATCGCTACGACCGGACCCAGGTGGAGGAGATCCTCGACAACCTGAAGAACGTCGGCTTCCACTACGCCACGCGGGCGGGCGTCACGCTGGGCATCGAGGACGTCACGACGCCTCCGGACAAGATCAAGATCCTCGACGGCTACGAGGCACGCGCCTCGAAGATCGAGTCCCAGTATCGCAAGGGGATCATCACGGACGACGAGCGGCGCCAGGAGCTGATCGAGATCTGGACGCAGGCGACCGACGACGTCAAGGACGCGATGGAGGCCCAGTTCGGCAAGACGAACCCGATCTACATGATGGCCAACTCCGGTGCGCGCGGGAACATCATGCAGATCCGCCAGATCGCGGGCATGCGCGGTCTGGTGGCCAACCCGAAGGGCGAGATCATCCCGCGGCCGATCAAGTCCAACTTCCGCGAGGGGCTGTCGGTGCTCGAGTACTTCATCTCGACCCACGGCGCCCGCAAGGGCCTGGCCGACACCGCCCTCCGCACGGCCGACTCCGGCTACCTGACCCGGCGCCTCGTCGACGTCGCCCAGGAGCTGATCGTCCGCGAGGAGGACTGCGGCACGGACCGCTCGGTGCCGGTGCCGGTGACGTTCGCGACACCGCGCGGAACGCGGGAGCCGAACGCGCACGTCGACACCTCGCTGTTCGGGCGGGTGCTGGCCGAGGACGTCAAGGAGGACCGGAAGAAGATCGCGTCCAAGGGCGACGAGATCGACGACGCGCTGGGCCAGCGACTCGTCGACGCGGGCGTCGACGTCATCCGGGTTCGCTCCGCGACGACGTGTGAAGCCGAGTACGGTGTCTGCCGGCTCTGCTACGGCTGGTCGCTCGCGACCGGCCGACTGGTCGACATCGGCGAGTCGGTCGGGATCGTCGCCGCGCAGTCCATCGGCGAGCCGGGCACGCAGCTCACGATGCGAACGTTCCACACCGGCGGCGTGGCCGGGGAGGACATCACGCACGGACTGCCGCGTGTGGTGGAGCTGTTCGAGGCGCGCCGTCCCAAGGGCGAGGCGCTCATCACCGAGCTTCCCGGCACGGTCCAGATCGAGGACGACGAGGAGAAGAAGGAGCGGCGCCTGACGGTCACGTCCGAGGACGGCGATCAGGTGCAGTACAAGGTCGGGTTCCGCGCCCGGCTCCTCGTCGGCGACGGCGACGCGGTCGACGTCGGCCAGCAGCTCACCGAGGGTTCGGTGAACCCCCACGAGAAGCTGCGCATCGAGGGTGTCCAGGCGCTCCAGCACCACCTGGTGGAGGAGGTCCAGCAGGTGTACCGGAGCCAGGGCGTGACGATCCACGACAAGCACATCGAGCTGATCGTGCGGCAGATGCTCCGCAAGGTGCAGATCATCGAACCCGGCGAGACCGACTTCCTGCCGGGCGACCTGATCGACCGCCGGAGGTTCGAGAACCAGAACCGCGAGACGGTGGAGAGCGGCGCCCAGCCCGCGACCGCCCGGCCGCAGCTCCTCGGGATCACCAAGGCGTCGCTGGCCACCGACTCCTGGCTGTCGGCGGCCTCCTTCCAGGAGACGACGCGGGTGCTGACGGAGGCCGCGATCGCGGCCAAGTCCGACGGCCTGCTCGGCCTGAAGGAGAACGTCATCATCGGCAAGCTGATCCCGGCGGGGACGGGCATGGCCCGCTACCGGAACGTCCAGGTGCGGATCAAGCCCGAGGCCATCCCCGAGTACTGGTTGGCGCGACAGCGGGAGCTGGCGGAGCAGGCCGCCGAGGCCGGCGAGCTCACGGAGCCGGTCCTGGCGGGCATCACCCGCGAGGAGGCCGAGCGGATGCTCGGCGGCTCGTCGACGACCGAGGAGTAGCTCTCCGGCTTTGCGATCGGACGACGAGGGGGCGGCCGCTGCCGCCCCCTCGATCGTCTAGCCGCCGGCGAGTCGGAGCAGCTCGGAGTGCACCGCGGGCGGGCCGGCCAGGATGTCTCCCGTGAGGTACCCCGGGCCGCCGGCCCAGTCGGTCACGACGCCGCCTGCCTCCTCGATGAGTAGCCCACCGGCGGCCACGTCCCAAGCGTTCAGGGCGAGCTCGAAGAACCCGTCGAACACACCGGAAGCCACCCACGCGAGATCGAGCGCCGCCGCACCCGGCCGGCGCAGGTCCTCGAAATGCTCGAGCGCCGGCTCCATGGTGCGCAGGTAGCGCGGGAGGAGGTCCTTGCGCCGGAAGGGGAACCCGGTTCCGACCACGGCGCGCTCGACCGGGCGATCGGAGACGAGGAGCGAGCGTTCGGCCCCGTCCAGCCCGATCTTCGTCGCACCGCGCCCGCGAGCCCCAAGGTAGGTCTCGTGCAGGAAGGGGGCGTGCACGACGCCCACGACCGGCCGACCGCCCTCGATCAGCGCGATCGACACGCCGACGGCCGGGAACCCGTGGAGGAAGTTGGTTGTGCCGTCCAGGGGGTCGACCACCCACCAGCGGTCGCCGGGCGCACCTCCGGTCTCCTCGCCGACGATCGGCACGTTCGGGGTTGCGCTCTGGAGCACCTCGGAGATGGCCAGCTCGCTGGCTCGGTCGATCTGCGTGACGTAGTCCCCGGCGCCTTTGTGCTCGGCCGCGGCCGTACCGGCGCCCTCGAGCACGACCCGGCCGCCGGTCCGGGCCGCCTGCAGGGCCGCCTCGAGGAGGCTCGCGAGGTCCATCGGGGCGGCCACGGGCGCGACCCTAGCAGCCGTTCGTTGACACGCACGCTTCGTGCCTAGTAGCCTCATTGTTCGCGTCGGGCTCGGCGGGCGGGCCCGGCCTCCAGCGTGCTTCCAGGGGGGCCTCGAGGGGACAACCTGCGCCCAGAGTGGTTCTACCTGGAAGCCGGGCCCGCGGTCCGGCTTCATCGATGTCCGGGCCCCCGGTTCCGTTGACAAGTCGAGAG